>DEZY01000034.1:0-4290 GCA_002365735.1 Actinobacteria bacterium UBA3120 | reverse complement strand
CTTCAATAGCGGAATTTTCGATGACCACGCTAGTGAGTGACACCTTCGGAGATCTCACGCAGTTCTCGGAGCGCGCAGTTGATCAACGCCTAGAAGACGTACTCGTCACCGGAAGCCAGGATGGTTGGGCGCAGCTCCTTTCCAACCTGGCGCAAAACATTTCACGCTACACCCCTGCGGGAACTCCGGTAGCTGTTCGCCTTGAACGCAATGACAGGAACGGCGAAGAGTGGTTCACCCTCACGGTGGACGACGGTGGTCCGGGAATCCCAATTCACAACCGGGAGATGATCTTTGATCGCTTCACCCGACTAGATCTTGCACGTGATTCAAGCGCTGGCGGTTTTGGTTTAGGCATGAGCATTATTAAGTCTGTAGTTTTGGCACATCAGGGCGAACTAGCGCTCGATGACAGCCCGCTCGGCGGCTTGCGCGTGGAGATTTCGGCCCCCACTAAGCCCCGTCAGTCCTGAGTTCGCGCAGATGGCTCGCTTCCGCAAATGAAAACATGCTGGAGTTTCCGTCCCGGAACCAGGCAAGTGAAGTAAGTGAGCACGGGGGCAACTCCATGCGAAATATTGACTCAAGTGGCGCACCGGTAGCGATACAGGTCATCAATTTGGTGGGTGAGACATGCGAAACTATCAGGACTGTTTGGCCGGGGAATTGCTCCACAACGGCCATGCGGCCACGGTTTACCCGTTCACGGCACTGGGCAAGGGACTCCCCGCCAGGCGGTGCCACACTCGTATCTGCCAACCATTCGTTGAGCTCTACCGGCCAACGTTCCCGAACGTCAGCAAAGGTGTGCCCGTCCCAGTCACCAAATGCGCACTCAGCGAAGTCAACATTTTCCGTGATCTCGAGCCCGGTGGCTTCAGCAACAATGTGGGCGGTTTGTAGCGTGCGCAGCAATGGCGAAGAAATTATCTGTGACACGATCCCACGTGCCTTCACTTCAGCCGCAAGTGCTTGGGCCTGAGCGATCCCGATCGGGGCAAGAGGTACGTCCACCCCGCCCGATCCGCTGAATCTTTTTTCCAGTGAATAACTCGATGCCCCGTGGCGGGCCATTAGCGTTATGACCGGGGTTCCTAAGTCCGCCCAACCAATCATCACATTTGGTTGCGATCGCACTGTGTCTTCTGCAATTTCCCGCGCTTGCAATTCCTGCACAGAGCCCAAGAGATCCTCGCGGGCAAATCCATTCAATTCAGATATGTACTGACGCTTAATGCGAACAGGTGTCTTTCCGTCAAACTGGTCCAGTGCTTCATTTACTAGAGCATCTGCCGCACGGTTTTGCTCGCGGGGCACCCAGGTGTACGTGACCTGACCGGCTGGGATTGCTGCGCGCGCCACTTTAGCGAGATCCCGCATGTCCGGATGTTTGATTTGCCAACGGCCCGACATTTGCTCAACCACCAACTTGGAATCAAGTCTGACTTCAACACATGCATCCGCATCAATTTCAACGGCGGCTTGTAATCCTGCGATTGCCCCGCCGTATTCGGCCACGTTATTTGTCGCAGTGCCCACTGACTCCGCAAGTTCAACAAGCACTTGGCCGGTCACGGCATCGCGCACTAGTGATCCAAAAGCTGCTGGACCGGGATTGCCACGGCTTCCACCGTCGGCTTCAACGATCAGATCACGAGACATGAACTAAATCCCTGAATCAGCAGTTCTGATCAAAATACAGCGACATTCTTCGCACTGAATCACCGTCTCCGGTGTCGCCGTCCGAATCACATTGAGCTCTTGGGGTGGAATGGTGAGCCGGCAACCTTCACATTGACCGCGGTGTAATTTGGCAGCGCCCATTCCTTCATGCCCTTTACGAATTTTTTCGTACAGGGTGAGGAACTCAGGGGGCATATCAGCTGCGAGTTGCACGCGCTCGGCGTGAACTTCGACGAGGTCTCCCGCCAAGATCGCGAGTTCTGCATCCAGGCTTGCGCTCACGGTTTCGAGTTGCTGTGAAAAATCGGTTTTCTGTTGGGCGAGCACCTTCACTGCCGCTTTGGCACCCTCAACGCGTTCCATAACTTCAAGTTCAACGTCCTCAAGGTCTAGCTGGCGCTTGGCGAGAGATTCAAGTTCATGTTGGAGATTGGAAAGCTGCTTGGGGTCGTTGATCTCACCGGAATCAAGCATCTGTTGATCTTTGGTGATCCGCAGACGAACTACATCAACGTCACCGTCAGATTTTAGTGCTTCCCGTTGCAGGTCACTAAGAATTACTTCCGAGGCAATGTGCTGGTCGCGAGCGCGGGCAAAATTCGCTTCAAGTTCCTTTTTCTGCTCAATTGCCGGGAGTGTGGACCGCTTGTATTCGAGTTGGGCCACTTCGGTGTCTTTTCCTTGGACAGCAAGAAGTTGCACTTGGATCTGCGGATCGATGTTCAATGCAATCTCCTTATCAAGCGGTTCTGACGGCCCATGAGTTTTCAGTCGCGGGAGGAATAGTGTCCGGTCCATGGATCCGTTCGCACTGCGGAGACCAATGTACTCACATTGCTTTCCAGTTCACTGTGCACCAAGGCCGCAACTGCCGACACCCACGGCCATTCGGTCGCAAAATGGGATACGTCAATCAGCGCGCATTCTTCCCGCGGGTGGTCTAGGACTCGGTGGTACTTCAGGTCCGATGTGACGTAGACGTCGGCGAGGGTGGCTGCCAACGGAAGCAGGAAATCGCCCGATCCCCCACACACCGCGACCATGTCGATTAATTTGTTGGGGTCGCCAGCAACTCGAATTCCACCGGCGGTGCTGGGTAAAGACTGCGCGACCTGTTCGGCAAATTGTGCCAGGGTGAGCGTTTTGGGCAGTCGACCAATGCGGCCGGCTCCGGTAAGCGGCGTGGCACCGGGCTCAATGGGTGCGCACTCAACTAATCCAAGGGCTTGCGCAAGCGCGTCGCAGACCCCCGGGTGAGCGTGGTCGGCATTGGTATGGGCGTTGAAAAGGGCGATTCCATGTGAGATTGCTTCATGAACCACCCGACCACCCAGAGTGTCCCGAGAAACGCCATGTACGCCGGTGAGAAAGAGGGGGTGGTGGGTGACCACCAGATCCGCCCCGGTCTCGATCGCTTCATGGATTACATCAATTGTGGGGTCGAGCGCAAAAAGTATTCGGGAAACCGTGGCCGCGGGGTCCCCGCAGATCAAGCCAACGCTGTCCCAGGTTTCGGCAGTGTCGGGCGGGAAGTGACGATTGAGTAGATCACACACATCAGAAACATTGGCCATATTGACAGGTTACCCAGCGGGGCTGCCTAGCCAGCCAAGCAGGCTGGGTCATAGAGGGACTCCGGAACCATGGCATCATTGGGATATGTGCCATCGCCATAGGTGCCACAGACATCTGCCGCACTCTTAGGAATCCAGAACTGGCCTTCAGCTTCAAAAATCATCATGGTGGGCGCTCCCATTTGACCTTCACCTGGATCTGCTGCTGCATAAGCCCAGCCGTCTGCGCACTTGTAGTCGGTGACCACGTAATCGGCGAAAGTGGGGTCCCCGGTCACCGCTTCTGCGATTGTCGTGTCATTGCACTCCACGGTGCCCCCGACAGAAGAGTCACTCGAACAACCCACAAGAACGAGGGAGGCCGCTCCCACAAGAGCAATTCCGGCCAATACAATTTTCATGATCTACCCCTTGCGGTTGCGTGTGCGCGAATGTATTTTCCGCTGCCCTGATGATACGGCCAGTACACCTATTTTCTGAGTAATGAAACCTAATGCTAACGCTGATTTGACCCCTGCCGTGAGGTGAGGAGATAGACCACAACCGAACACGCGGTCGCCACCAGGATCAAGGCCCCATAGGAGCCAAGCATCGGACCAAGTGCGTGCGAGAGCATGAACCCGACGACAACCATTACGACGCCGATCAGCGCTCGTAGGACACCGGAAGAGCGGATCATCAGAATTACCGCGAATGCTCCGATCGAAATCATGATCATCCCGCCCAACCAACGAATATCAGTGAGATCTGCGATAGCGAACCCGAGCGTCAATGCGATAAAGACCAAAAATGCTGGGATTGCTCGCAAGTCGACACCGTCATATTTCATAATTAACATTGTTTTAAGCCTACCGATTAAGCAATGCCAATCTACGCTTCGAACCGTTTCTGAAAATACTGGAATGTTTTGTGCTGCCGGGGAGCGATGACTGGCGCGGCGGCGGCCTCCTGTAATCTTTTGGTTTCCGGGCGAGTAACTCAGTTGGTTAGAGTGCATCCCTTACAAGGATGAAGTCGGGGGTTCGAGTCCCTC
>DEZY01000104.1:3473-4124 GCA_002365735.1 Actinobacteria bacterium UBA3120 | reverse complement strand
AGAACGTTGTAGAAATGAAAATCAATTCCGAACTTGAGAATGAACGAGAACTCGAGTTCACCGTGTACACGCCGACAGCGGAGTCGTTCTTAGCCCGGATCGAATCGGTGCTGGCATGAAAATTCTCGCCGTGGACACCTCAACCGCCTTAAGTTCATTGGCAATTGTTGAATCAGGTGTTGTTGTAGCCACGGCTAGTCACACCGATCCCCGTGGTCACGTTGAAGCGATCGGAACGTTATTCACTCAATTGGACTGCAATCCGGACGACTTACCCGAGTTGATCGCATGCGGTGTTGGGCCAGGTCCTTACACCGGCCTGCGGGTGGGGATTGCTTTTGCCCAGGGACTTTCTGCGGCTTGGTCGGTTCCCATTGTTGGTGTTTGCTCACTTGATGCTGTTGCGCATGCTGTGATTCGGGACGGGCGAGTTCAATCTGAGCGTGAGTTCATGGTGGCAACCGACGCCCGTCGCAAGGAGTTCTACTGGGCAAGGTTTGACCTTGACGGTGACAGGCTTACCGGCCCCAGCGTTGACTTGACCGGTGTGGTTGAAGACCGTGCACGTGAGTTGGGGATTGAGTTGATCACCGACGTGCTCCCGCACGCAATTGATATTGCAGCATGTGCCGAACATGGTCAGCCTGTTGG
>DEZY01000104.1:0-3442 GCA_002365735.1 Actinobacteria bacterium UBA3120 | reverse complement strand
GTTGGCGTGGCACCCATGTATTTGCGTGAGGCTGATGCACTACCAAGTTCGGCGGTGGTCTTGTGAGCGCCCCAACAGTGCAGATTCGAAAAATGCGCTGGTGGGATATTGCACAAGTTGATCACCTTGAACGAGAGTTGTTCCCGCACGATTCGTGGTCAACGGATCAGTGGTGGCGGGAGCTGGCGCAACTGCATAACCACTACTTCGTTGTTGAACGTGACGGGGTGATCGCAGGTTACGCGGGGTTGAGTATTTCTGGCAGTGATGCTGACGTCCAAACAATTGCGGTGGGACAGGCGTTTCAGGAACAGGGGATCGGTCGCAAACTCTTGACCCACTTGGTTGACCTCTCAATAGAAATGAAAGTGACCTATATTTTCCTTGAGGTGCGTAGTGACAATGTGAGCGCCATTGCTTTGTATTCCTCATTTGGTTTTAAGGAGATTAATAAGCGAAGGAATTACTACCCAGACGGAGGCGACGCTGTGATTCTGCGCCGCGACGAACGGGATGCACGCCCATGAATTCATCTGAACCCTTGATTCTTGGAATTGAAACGTCGTGTGATGAAACAGGGATCGGTATTGTTCGGGGCCGTGAACTCCTCTCAAATGCATTGGCATCCAGCGTTGACCTGCATGGGCGCTTTGGTGGGGTTGTCCCCGAGATCGCGAGCCGCGCTCACCTAGAAGCGATACTCCCAACGATTGACCTTGCGTGTGACCAAGCCGGGGTAAGCCTTCGCGACATTGACGCCATCGCGGTAACCGCTGGTCCAGGTCTAGTTGGCGCCTTAATTGTTGGCGTCGCTTCGGCCAAAGCATTGGCATTGGGTTTGGGTAAACCAATGTACGGTGTTAACCACCTGGCAGCCCACGTGATGGTGGATGAACTCGAACACGGACCGCTCCCCGAACCGGTGATTGGCTTGCTGGTTTCTGGAGGGCATTCATCTTTAATCAAGGTTTCCGGTGGCGATTTTGAGTCATTGGGGCAAACCCTCGATGACGCCGCAGGTGAAGCGTTCGACAAAGTCGCGCGCCTACTGGGTTTGCCTTTCCCCGGTGGACCCATGATCGACGAAGCGGCGCAAAGCGGTGATCGCCACGCAATCGACTTCCCTCGCGCCCTGCGGACTGACCCGGTCCACGCCTTCAACTTTTCCTTCTCAGGGCTCAAGACAGCGGTCGCCCGCTGGGTGAAGGAACAGCAGCGTTTAGGCAACACGATTTCAGTGCCAAATGTTGCCGCATCAGTTCAGGAAGCGATCGCAGATATTTTGACCAGCAAGGCAATCGCTGCGGCTGTTAATCAGAATGCCCCGCACCTTGTAATAGCCGGGGGAGTTGCAGCCAACTCGAGATTGCGCACGCTTGCTGCCGAGCGCTGCGCTGAGGCCGGAATCGAACTTCGAGTTCCAAGTCCAGGACTGTGCACGGATAACGGAGCAATGGTTGCAGCTTTAGGCTCGCACTTGGTGCGAATAGGCGGAGCACCATCGCCGGTTGATTTCCCCGCTACGTCGACTTTGCCCGTGAGTGAAGTTTTCTTTTAAAGAACCACAGGTCTGCGAAACCGTGTTTTAGAGACCAAGTCACTGCGGGGTTGGCATTAAATCCACTTTTGGGGTTAAACTCTTGTCACGGGAGTTAATTCTAATGAGCGTGGTTGGAGGGAAAATGCGTCGTTTTGTTGCAACTTTTGCCGCAAGTGCGTTGATTTTCTCTGCTGTGATGGGTGCACAGATCAGTTCAGCCTCGGCTGAAAACAACCCGGACACATCCGTGTCGGCCCGAGACACTCCCAAGATTCCCAAGTCTGTGTATCGAATCAAGACAAAAGACAAGGTCGCATTCATCACGATCGACGACGGGATCTACAAGCCTGAGAACGCCTTGGCTTATGTCCAGGCGAATCAACTACCGGTGACTTCCTTTCTCTCCTCGTGGACGATCAAAGACTCGAAGAAGTATTTCAATCGGATTAGCAAGTGGGGATCGGTTCAGAATCACTCAGCTACCCACGCGTCATTTGCCAAAAAGTCAACGGACCTCGATCACGAAATTTGTTACGTGCAAAAACGATTCGCGAAAAAGTACGACTGGTACCCCTGGATGCTACGCCCACCATATGGCGCTGCGCAAGATTCCCAAGCTGTTCGGAAAATGGGTGAGAAGTGCGGGATCCAGCAAATAGTTATGTGGGACGCTTCGGTTAACAACGGAAAGATTTCCTATGCAGACCAGAAACTTCGACCCGGCTCCATTGTCTTGATGCACTTCACGAACACGTTGAAAAAAGACTTGAAACTTGCTGTTAAAAAGATTCGGGAGGCAGGTTTGGAGCCGGCAAACTTAGATGACTACTTACCCAGGATCAATAGCATCCCCGCGATACTCACGAAGCGCGCCGGACTAACACAGCCTTCTCGCTAGAACCTGAACCGAGAATCACAACCGCCCACTCATTGTGGTCGGGCTTGCCACACTCCTTGCGCAGGTCTTTGATTTCTCGGCGTCCGTCCTTTGTTTTCAACGCAATTCCGGGCGTGTGATGTGTACGTGCCTTTATGTCTTTGACGTCGAAAGTGTCGTGGATTTGGTAACTGCGGGCCCCGTTCATGGACAGAGATTCAAGGCCGTAGAGCCACAATCCTTTTTCGCCGACGGGCGTGAGCCCAAGCTCGTCGGCCACCTGCAGGGATAGTTCCGCGCGGGTGATTGCTGGGTCAAGTTCATAGAGAAACCCTTTTCCTTCGTCAAGTAAATTCTCACCGCGCGCCTTGGGTGCTGAAAAAATCGAATGCTCGGTTTCTTCTTCGCGGGCAATTACGTGCGCGCTTTCGTTGTGCGAATCGATCATGACGGCGTAGGTGCCACGGGCCGCATTGGTTGTGAAAATTTCGATGAGTGATCCGTCCAGGCTCACGATAAAACTGGCCCAACCTTCAGGCGGGGTGAAAGCGGGCGCAGCTTTCATAAAAACCGAAAACGTATCCGCGAGGTCGGTGACGAACGTAAGTGGGGGAGACCAGCGTTGGGGATCGCGTTCAGGCAGCGCCCTGCTTCCATCAGGTGATCGCGTACCCGTTCTACGAGCCGGGTCCACAAAAATTGCCGTTGTTTCTGGTTCCCATTTGTGCTCGTCGAATTCGGTGCAGTCGCCCACTATCACTTGGGCATTGGGAAGGTTGGCCGCAAGCAGTTCGGCCGTTCTGACCTCCTGCTCAACACTCGTGGTGCCTAATCCGGCTTCAATGAATGCGGCGCTGTCACTGCCCAACCCCGCGGTTAAGTCCACGACCTGGGTGAAGTCGCCTTGAGCGATTACGTCGGCGTGAAGTTGGGCGACAAGAGGGTGGCTGGCTTGCTCGAGACCATCCCTAGTGAAAAACCATTTCTCGCGACTTGATCCACTCGGCCCCCAGGCGTTGGCGGCT
>DEZY01000063.1 GCA_002365735.1 Actinobacteria bacterium UBA3120 | reverse complement strand
TCGGATCTGTCATTGTCATGGCCGCTTGGCCTTCCTCGCCGTGGTTTCTTCGGTGGATACCGAGGACCTGCAGCGTCGTGGTTTACCAGGAACTTTTTGTTACACCGGGTAGTTCGCCAGCATGTGCCATCTCACGTAAACAGATGCGGCACAGGCCGAACTTACGGTAGACCGAGTGCGGACGTCCACACCGGTTGCAGCGGGTATAGCCCCGCACCTTGAACTTAGGTGTTTTCTGCTGCTTTTGGATCAGAGCTTTCTTTGCCATGTGCTCAGGCCTCCTTAAATGGGAATCCGAGAAGCCGGAGCAGTGCTCGACCTTCGTCGTTGTTCTTGGCGGTGGTTACCACCGTAATGTCCATGCCGCGGGTGCGGTCAATCTTATCTTGATCGATTTCGTGAAACATAGATTGCTCCGTCAAACCAAACGTGTAGTTTCCGTTGCCATCAAATTGCTTTGCGGAAAGGCCCCGGAAGTCACGGATACGTGGCAGAGAGGTGCTGAGCAAGCGATCAAGGAACTCCCACATGCGGTCGCCACGAAGTGTGACATGTGCACCAATGGGCTGTCCCTCACGCAATTTAAATTGAGCGATGGACACGCGAGCCTTGGTCACCTGTGGCTTTTGACCAGTGATGTCGGTGAGGTCGCGAACCGCGCCTTCAATCAACTTGGAATCGCGGGCAGCCTCGCCAACGCCCATGTTGACAACAATCTTGGTCAGGCCTGGGACCTGCATGATGTTCCCATAGCTGAATTCCTTCTTCAGTTCAGGAACGATTTCTTCCCGGTAACGAGCCTTCAATCGAGGCGTAGTTGCAGTAGTCATGATTGCCTATCCGTCCTAGATCTCTTTGCCGGTGCGGCGCGAAATACGCACGCTGCGCTCTGCTTCGTAGGTCGAACCGTCTGCGCGACGCTTCTCAACTTTTTCTCGGGTGAATCCAACGCGGGTTGCTTTGCCGTCTTCTGGATCAACAAGCATTACGTTGGAGACATGAACCGGGGCTTCAGTGGTGATGATGCCGCCACTCTTAGCGCCACGTGCGTCTTGGCCTACTTTGGTGTGCTTCTTGATCCGGTTTACACCTTCGACGATTAGCTTGTCCGCTTCGGGGTAAACGTCAATGACTTTGCCCTGAATACCACGATCTTTACCTGAGATCACCAGGACGGTATCGCCTTTGCGAATCTTTAACTTCGGCATTACAACACCTCCGGTGCTAGCGAAATAATCTTCATGAATTTCTTCTCGCGCAATTCGCGACCGACCGGTCCGAAAATGCGGGTTCCGCGTGGTTCGCCATCGGCTTTAAGAATCACCGCGGCGTTCTCGTCGAAACGAATGTAGGAGCCATCGGGGCGACGGCGCTCTTTCTTCGTGCGCACGATCACTGCCTTAACGACTTCCCCTTTTTTGACGCCCCCGCCAGGAATTGCATCCTTGACAGTGGCGACGATGACGTCGCCGATACCTGCGTAACGGCGGCCGGAACCGCCAAGTACGCGAATACACAAGATTTCCTTGGCACCCGTGTTGTCTGCAACGCGTAGTCGCGACTCTTGCTGAATCACTTCATTCTCCTGATCGTCTGCTGGTCCTCACCACTTGTTGTGGTGAGCCTTGCGGAACTTCTTACTTGGCCTTTTCAAGAATCTCGACCACACGCCAGCGCTTCGTGGCTGAAAGTGGACGGGTTTCCATGAGAAGTACTCGGTCACCGATACCTGCGGTATCGGCTTCGTCATGTGCCTTGAGCTTATTCGTTCGGCGCACAACCTTGCCATACATCGGGTGCTTGTAGCGGTCTTCGACCGCAACAACTACCGTCTTTTGCATCTTGTCGCTTACGACAAGGCCCTCACGGACCTTGCGATCGCCACGCTCATTTTGTGTACCAGCGGTCATGCGGCACCTTCCTCACCCTCGACGGGCGTGATGCCCAATTCACGTTCGCGCAGGATCGTGTAGATCCGAGCGATGTCCTTGCGCACAGCGCGCAATCGACCATGGTTCTCTAACTGCCCGGTTGCACCTTGGAAGCGTAGATTAAACAACTCTTCCTTGGATTCGCGCAGTTTTTCTGTGAGTTCTGCGTCGTCTAGATTACGCAGTTCACCTGTTGCTGTACCAGCGGCCATTAGTCTTCACCTGTTTCATCGCGCCGAACAATCCGGCACTTCATTGGGAGTTTGTGCATTGCACGGGTTAAAGCCTCGTGTGCGACCTTCTCGTCCGGGTAAGACAGTTCGAACATGACGCGACCCGGCTTAACGTTGGCCACCCACCATTCGGGAGAACCTTTACCCGAACCCATGCGGGTCTCAGCGGGCTTCTTGGTCAGAGGGCGGTCTGGGTAAATATTTATCCACACCTTGCCACCACGGCGAATGTGACGCGTGATTGCAATACGTGATGCTTCAATCTGCCGGTTGGTTACGTAAGCGGGCTCAAGCGCCTGCAGTCCGTAGGTGCCGAAAGTTACTTTGGTACCACCTTTTGCCACACCACGACGGGTTGGGTGGTGCTGCTTACGATGCTTGACGCGACGGGGAATCAACATGACTAGCCCTCCGTGCTTTCTGCTGCGACGTTGGCCTCAACGACAACCTCAGCGGCGGTTGCCACTGCGGCGGTTGCTTCAGTTCCATCTTCGCGGCGTGGACGCTCATTTGGCTTGTTGCGGGTGGCACCCATGCGAGCGGTTGCCGCAGCTGCCTCACGCTCAGATCGCGTTGGCAGTGCCTCACCCTTGTAGATCCAGACCTTCACTCCGATGCGACCGAATGTGGTGCGCGATTCGTAGAAGCCGTAATCGATGTCGGCGCGCAAGGTGTGCAATGGAACGCGACCCTCGCGGTAGAACTCGGTGCGAGACATTTCAGCGCCACCGAGGCGACCACTGACCTGAACCCGAATGCCTTTTGCTCCAGCCTTCATCGCACTTTGCATGCCTTTACGCATCGCGCGACGAAATGACACACGACTCGAGAGTTGTTCAGCAATCCCCTGAGCTACGAGTTGTGATTCCATTTCAGGATTCTTCACTTCAAGAATGTTCAGTTGTACCTGCTTGCCGGTCAGACTCTCGAGGTCTCCACGCAAACGGTCTGCTTCAGCGCCGCGGCGACCAATCACAATTCCAGGACGGGCCGTGTGGATGTCCACGCGGACGCGATCGCGGGTGCGCTCGATCTCAACCTTGGCGATTCCCGCGCGCTCCATGCCTTTGCTGAGCACTTTGCGAATAGCGACGTCCTCTTGCACGTAGTCGCTGTAACGCTGGCCCTTCTTCGTGCTGTCAGCGAACCACCGTGAGGTGAAGTCCGTGGTGATACCTAGGCGGAAGCCATGTGGATTAACTTTTTGACCCATGGTTTAGCCCTCCTTCTTGGTGGTCTTAGGGGCTGCAGCCTTTTTCGCAGACGCCTTCTTGGCAGGTGCCTTCTTGGCAGCAGCCTTCTTGGCGGGCTCAGCTTTTTTCTCTGCAGATTTCTTTGCTGGCGCCTTCTTGGCAGGTGCCTTCTTGGCAGCAGCCTTCTTGGCAGGTGCCTCACCCACTTCGGTCTCTTCAATTGCGTCGACCGTAGGAGCAGGCGCCGCCTTAGCGCGCTTAGCAGGCTTCGTGGGGCGCGAGATCTTGGGCATTGCGACGCCGTCAGAGACGATCACGGTGATGTGCGAGCTGCGCTTAAGGATGCGGAATGCTCGCCCCTGGGCACGGGGGCGGATGCGCTTCATGGTGGGACCTTCATCGACGAAAGCCTCACTGATGGTGAGTTCCTTGGCATCCATGCCATGGTTATTCGCCGCGTTAGCCACCGCACTCGCGAGCGCTTTGCCCACAGGTTCGCTAGCTGCTTGCGGAGCGAACCGCAGCATTGCCTGGGCATCGTCGGCTTTCATCCCACGAATGAGATCAATAACCCGACGTGCCTTCATGGGCGTCACGCGGACGTACCGCGCCTGGGCCCTGGCTTCCATCGCTTTCCCCTTGCTTCTCGTTATTGCTAAATTAATAAAAACTATTTGGTTTTCAGATGCCCACCGAGTACACGGCCAGGCAGGTCTTGCCCTGTAGCAAATGTCTTAACGGCGTTTTGCCTTGCGGTCGTCCTTGACGTGACCCTTGAAAGTTCGTGTGGGGGAAAACTCCCCCAGTTTGTGACCAACCATGTCTTCGGAGATGAACACGGGCACGTGCTTGCGCCCGTCGTGCACCGCGATGGTGTGCCCGAGCATCGCCGGGATCACCATTGACCGACGTGACCAGGTCTTGATCACACCCTTTGAACCAGACTCGTTTTGGGCATCTACCTTCTTGAGTAGATGACCGTCAATGAACGGCCCCTTTTTCAGACTGCGTGGCATGTTTTACCGCTTTCCTTAACGCTTCTTGCCGGACTTGCGACGACGTACGATGAACTGATCGCTGGCCTTATTCTTTTTACGGGTGCGACCTTCTGCCTTACCGCCAGGGTTGACGGGGTGACGACCACCGGACGTCTTGCCCTCGCCACCACCATGTGGGTGGTCGACCGGGTTCATGGCAACACCGCGAACGGTTGGGCGTCTGCCCTTCCAACGCATCCGGCCTGCTTTACCCCAGTTGATGTTTGACTGCTCAGCGTTACCCACTTCACCGATGGTCGCACGTGAGCGAACATCAACGTTGCGAATCTCTCCCGAAGGCATCCGGAGCTGGGCGAATGCGCCTTCTTTTGCAACGAGCTGCACGCCCGCACCAGCAGAACGGGCAATTTTCGCTCCGCCGCCGGGCTTGAGCTCAATTGCGTGAATCACGGTACCCACTGGAATATTGCGCATTGGCAGACTGTTGCCTGGTTTGATGTCGGCACTTGCTCCAGTTTCAATGCGGTCGCCTTGCTTCAATTTATTTGGGGCGATGATGTATCGCTTCTCACCATCGGCGTAGTGCAAAAGAGCAATGCGTGCCGTACGGTTTGGGTCGTATTCGATATGCGCGACCGTTGCGGGTACGCCATCCTTGTCCGCCCTCTTGAAGTCAATGAGTCGGTAGGCGCGCTTGTGGCCTCCGCCTCTGTGACGGGTGGTGATCTTGCCCGAGTTATTACGGCCGCCCTTTTTAGGAAGCGGGCGAAGCAATGACTTCTCAGGCTCAGACCGGGTTATTTCAGAGAAGTCGGCCACACTTGAACCACGACGGCCAGGTGTAGTCGGCTTGTACTTACGGATACCCATTTTCGTCTCTCGTTTCGTCGTTTCTCGGTGTTCCCTGGGCTCCGTTAGGAGACCGGGCCGCCAAATATGTCGATGCGATCGCCAGCTGCAACCGAAACGATCGCACGCTTTGTTGCAGCTTTGCGACCAAATCCAGTACGAGTGCGTACGCGCTTGCCTTCACGATTCATGGTGTTAACGCTTGTCACCTTGACACCAAATACTTCCTCGACCGCGATCTTGATCTGGGTCTTGTTAGCATCAGGGGAAACAATGAAGGTGTACTTGTTTTGATCAAGAAGACCATAAGCCTTCTCAGAGACAACCGGTGAAATCAAGATGTCACGTGGGTCTGCGATTCTCATGCTTCTACCTCGCTTTCGGTGGCAACTGCTTTAGCGCCTTTACCCTTAGCTGGACCGGCAACGAACGATTCGTACGCCCCTTGGGTGAACACCAAGTGGTCACTGATGAGAACGTCGTAAGTGTTGAGCTGATCAGGTGCCACAATCGCAACGTCACCTAGATTGCGCAGTGACAACCAAGCCACTGCTTCTTCGCGGGTAAGTACGATCAAGATTTGACCCTCAACATTGAGTGCATTAAGTGTTGCAGTTGCACCTTTTGTTGTCGGTGTGTCTCCACTGACTAATTCAGACACAATGTGAATGCGTCCTTCACGTGCCCGATCTGAAAGTGCGCCGCGCAGTGCCGCTGATTTCATCTTCTTCGGGGTGCGCTGGTCGTATGAACGCGGTTGCGGTCCGTGACTGATTCCACCGCCGGCATACTGAGGTGCGCGAATCGAACCTTGGCGGGCGCGACCGGTTCCCTTCTGCTTATGGGGTTTGCGGCCACCGCCACTCACCTCGGCACGGGTTTTGGTCGAGTGGGTTCCTTGGCGCGCCGCGGCAAGCTGAGCGACAACAACCTGGTGAATCAAGGGAATGTTGACCGGAACATCAAAGACTTCAGCGGGCAACTCAATTCTGCCTGACGCTTTACCTTCTGGGGTCATTATGTCTACTGAGCTCACAGCTGGACCTCCTTAGCGGCAGTGTGAATAAACACGATGCCACCCTTCGAGCCGGGAATCGCACCCTTGATCAGGATCAATCCACGCTCGATGTCGACTGCTTGGACCTTCAAGTTTTGCGTGGTTTGGCGGTCGCTACCCATGCGCCCAGCCATTTTCTTTCCTTTAAATACGCGACCCGGCGTTGCACATGCACCGATTGATCCAGCGCTGCGGTGTGCGCGCTTGACACCGTGGGATGCGCGAAGGCCGTGGAAACCATGGCGCTTCATTACACCGGCAAAACCTTTGCCCTTTGTGGTGCCGACAACGTCGACCACCTGCCCGGTTTCGAAGATTCCTGCGGTGAGCTCTTGCCCGAGGGTGTACTCGGAAGCATCGGGGGTACGTACTTCAATAATGTGTCGGCGTGGGGTGACGCCCGCTTTTGCGAAGTGACCGGCATCTGGCTTGTTGACCTTGCGTGGGTCAATCGCACCAAATGCGATTTGCACCGCGGAATAGCCATCTGTGTCCGGGGTACGGACCTGCGTGACAACACTTGGACCGGCTTGTACAACGGTAACGGGAACAACCTTGTTGTTCTCGTCCCATACCTGAGTCATGCCGAGCTTCTCGCCTAGCAATCCCTTGACGTTGTTACTCATGGTGTTCAGATCTCCTCTAAAACTTGATCTCGATTAGAGCTTGATTTCGATGTCGACGCCAGCTGGAAGATCTAGGCGCATCAACGAGTCAACGGTCTTGGGCGTGGGGTCAAGGATGTCGATCAGACGCTTGTGGGTGCGC
>DEZY01000146.1 GCA_002365735.1 Actinobacteria bacterium UBA3120 | reverse complement strand
CAGAATCATGTGGACCTGCAGCGGCCTCAGGGTGGTACTGAACACTAAATGCACTGTGATCTAGCAACTCGATCCCTTCCACGACGTTGTCATTCAGGCAAATATGTGAAATCCGTGCCCGGCCGAATGGGGTGTCAAATTCACGTGAGTTCGGGGCGCGAACTGCGAAACCATGATTGTGCGCGGTGATCTCGATTTTCCCCGTGGTGAGGTCTTTCACCGGCTGATTAATCCCGCGATGTCCATATTGCATTTTGTATGTATCCAGCCCCAGCGCGCGACCGAGAATCTGATTTCCGAAACAAATTCCAAACAATGGCATCTTGGCTTTGAGTGCCTTCTGCACTAAACCCACGGCGTCTACCGCACTTGCCGGGTCCCCCGGTCCATTGGACAAGAATATTCCATTGGGTTTCAAAGCCGCGATCTCCTCCCAGCTGGTGTTCGCATTCACCACGTGCACCTCGATGCCGCGTTGGGACAGCAGTTGGGGAGTCATGGACTTGATGCCAAAGTCCACAGCCACACAGGTTGCCTTTTTCTGTCCGCTCGCGGCAATAACGTAGCTTTTCGCCGTGCTCACTTGGTCCGTGAAACTGGCGCCCAGCATGACCGGGGATTGCGCGACAGTTGCAACTAGCTCCTCGGGGTTTGCACCATCTGGGTCAGAAAAAATTCCCATGCGCATCGCACCACGTTCACGCAAGTGACGCGTGAGCGCCCGAGTATCAACCCCTTGAATGCCGACGATCCCGTTGATTGCCAGCTCATCTGCAAGTGTGCCGGTAGCGCGCCAATTAGAAACGACGCGAGACAATTCCCGGATGACAAAACCAGATGGCCACATGCGAGATGATTCGCTATCTTCATGGTTGACGCCGGTGTTACCGATGTGTGGAGCCGTCATGACCACGATCTGACCGCAATAAGACGGATCCGTGAGGGTCTCCTGGTAGCCGGTCATCCCGGTCGAAAAGACTGCTTCGCCAAAGGCCGTCCCGCTTGCACCGAAACCCTTACCCACCATCGAATATCCGTCTTCGAGAACCAATACGGCCCGACTCACGCTGCCCATCACGCACTCATCTCACTTTCGAGTAGCTTCATCAATTTTTGATGACCCGCGCCAGAATCAACGACCACTCCAGCTTCGAGCCGATGCTTTCCGAGATCCGGCATAATCGTGAAAAGATCTGCTAAAAGAAGTGCTCGTAACGGCCATCGCCTCATCACTGACCAATTCTCATACATTGAGCGCACCATCCTTAACCTGATATATGCCATTAAAAAAGACATCGGTCACTGATACTGGAAGGGTCATGCCCGCATACGGTGTATTTCCCGACAGTGATGCGAGTTGCTCTGCAACGACCAAGTGCCCTTGATCAGGGTCGATCAGGACTAGGTGGGCGCTTTCACCAACGGCCAGCGGTCGACCGTGATTGGTTGCGCGGCCAATTCTTGCGGGTGCACTCGACATCCGATCACTCAAGGTCCGCCAATTCCAATCTGGTACATCTTGCATCGCGGATACCACCACGCCCAGTGCGGTTTCTAATCCAAGCATTCCAAATGCCGCACTGTCCCATTCGCAATCCTTGGCTTCATGTGGATGCGGAGCATGATCAGTTGCAATTATGTCGATCGTGCCATCGGCCAAACCTTCGCGTAATGCGAGCGTATCCGCACGAGACCTCAACGGTGGATTCACTTTATACACGGGATCAAAACCGGAAACAAAGTCCTCGGTGAGTAGCAAGTGGTGCGGGGTGACTTCGGCTGTAACCCGAACCCCCATTTCTTTGGCCCATCGGATGATTGCAACACTGCCGGCTGTTGATACATGGCAGATGTGCAGCCTCGAATCGACGTGTAGGGCAAGGAGTACGTCGCGGGCAATGATCGCCTCTTCTGCGACCGCGGGCCACCCTGTCATCCCGAGTATCCCCGACAGTTCACCCTCGTTCATCTGGGCGCCCTGTGTCAGTCGAGGGTCCTGTGCGTGTTGGGCGATAACACCATCAAATGTTTTTACATATTCCAACGCTCTCCGCATGAGCAGGGGATCAAATACGCAGTGCCCATCGTCGCTAAATACGGTAACTCCCGCAGCAGAGGCCGCCATGGCTCCCAACTCGGCAAGGGCCTGGCCGTTAAGGCCCACACTTACAGCGCCGATGGGGAATACATCAACTAGACCGGTCTCCCGCCCAAGTCGCCACACTTGCTCAACCACACCGGCCGTGTCGGCCACCGGTGCGGTGTTGGCCATTGCAAATACAGCCGAAAAGCCACCCAGCGTCGCCGCGCGCGAACCCGATGCAATGGTTTCGGCGTCCTCTCTCCCCGGCTCGCGTAAATGAGTATGCAGGTCAACAAATGAGGGCAGGGCGACCCGTCCTTCCGCCCGCACGACGCCGAGATTTTCGGGGTCGAGCCCGATGCCGATCTCCGCGATGCGCCCACCAATTATTCGAATGTCTTGTACGTCTTCACCGTATGGCCGCGCACCCTCGATCAGATATGAATTAAGCGACACTGAGATCTCCCCCGATCAGTAGGTACATGCATGCCATGCGCACTATGAACCCATTAGACACTTGTTCGGTGATCACGCTTCGTGGGCTGTCAGCCACCTCTGCGGTAATTTCCACACCACGATTCATCGGCCCGGGATGCATCACGATCGCGTGCTCAGGAAGTTTCTTGGCTCGTTTACGGTTAAGACCAAATGTACGGCTGTATTCAAGTTCACTCGGGAAGAAAGTTCCATTCATACGTTCCTGTTGAACTCGTAACATCATGATCGCGTCCAACTCAGGCAAGTGAGCATCCAGGGAGTAGCTCACTTGACACGGCCAGTTCTCAATACCTACGGGCAATAAAGTGGGCGGGCCGATCACTACAACATTGGCACCGAGAATTCCCAGAAGAAAAATATTGGAACGCGCAACCCGAGAGTGCAATACGTCGCCCACAATTCCAATTGTCAGCCCGGCAAAATCTGTTGCCCCCGGGCACAGGTGCGCCCGGAGGGTAAAAGCATCGCCGAGCGCTTGAGTCGGATGCTCATGTTTTCCATCGCCAGCATTTAGCACACTTGATTCCAGCCACCCGGCATGTGCCAGCCTGTGAGCTGCTCCCGGCGAAGGATGACGCACAACAATCATGTCGGCGCCCATCGCATTCAAGGTCAGTGCCGTGTCCTTCAAACTCTCGCCTTTGGAAACACTCGAACCTTTTGCTGAAAATGTCACTACATCCGCAGAAAGCCTTTTTGCAGCTCGCTCAAATGAAATCCTAGTTCGAGTTGAGTCTTCATAGAAAAGATTCACAACAGTGCGGCCGCGCAATGTCGGCAACATTTTGGTCCCGCCATCGGTTACTCGGTTAAACTCGATTGCAGTATCAAGAATTCCCACAGTGTCCTCCCGGCTCAGTTCCTGTACCGAGATGAGGTGCTTCATAGTTGTTCCGTCATTGATTGAATTTCGACTTGATCAACTGAGTCAATTTCGCTTATCTGCACGGAAACGTTTTCGTTCAATGATGTGGGCAGGTTTTTCCCTACGTAATCGGCTCTAATAGGTAGCTCCCGATGTCCCCGATCAACCAATACTGCAAGTTGAACAACGGCCGGGCGACCATACTCATTGATCGCATCAAGCGCTGCTCGAATAGTGCGCCCGGAAAACAGTACATCGTCGACCAAAATAACGGTTTTCCCGTCAATCCCTTCAACGGGAAGGCGCGTCTGCTCTAGCGCTTTGGACGGACGCATTCGTAGGTCGTCCCGAAAAAGGGTGACGTCCAAGGACCCCACTGGAATAATGATGTTTTCGATGTCACCGATATTTTTAGCCAGTCGCTCGGCGATAGGCACACCGCGAGTGGGAATGCCCAGGATCACAATATTCGTGACATCTTTGACATTTTCAACAACTTGATGGGCGAGTCTGCGAAGCGCCCGCGAAATATCCTCTGGATCGGCGACTACCCGACTGATAGTTCGTGAAGAACTTGCGGATGCGCCAGGTGATGAATCCCTCATTTGCTCGCCCTTCCCCGCCTCACTGGACGAGTCTTAAAGGTGTGTGAACTAGGTTGAAATGCGTCGAGCCAAACTTACCCGATCCTGTGTGTAGCGCTAGACACCACCACCCCGACCCGCGGTTCCCATTTTGTGGACGCGCATACCGTTAGTCGTTCCTGGAACACCAGGTGGCACTCCTGCAACAATTACCACGCGCTCCCCTGCACTGGCTCGCCCAATATCGAGCAAGGCCTTGTCCACTTGGCTCACCATGTCGTCGGTATGGCTTACTTGTGGGACCAAAAAGGTTTCAACACCCCACGTCAACGACAGCTGGCTACGAACCCGGGGATTTGGTGTAAACGCAAGCAAAGGGGTGCGGGCACGCCAACGTGCAATCAACCGAGCTGATCTACCAGTTTCGGTGAATGCAATCAGATGAGAGGAACCCGTTCCGTTCGCTACATCAACCGCGGCGTGGGTAAGCGCTCGGGCCGTAGAACCGGTAGGTGCGTCCTGCAACGCAGGGATTCGGTCGAGGGCCTCTTCCTCCAAGTGCTCGATAATCGTGGACATCGTTGACACCACATGCGTAGGTCGCGCACCAACACTTGTCTCACCAGAAAGCATCAGCGCATCGGCTCCATCAAGTACTGCATTGGCTACGTCACTGACTTCAGCACGCGTGGGACGGCTCTCGGTAATCATCGAATCAAGCATTTGCGTTGCCACAATGACCGGCTTTCCCGCCTCGCGACACATTTGGATGGCCCTTTTTTGCACGAGTGGAACCATCTCGAGTGGAAGTTCAACCCCAAGGTCTCCCCGGGCAACCATGACCCCGTCGAATGCGGCGATGATGTCTTCAAGGTTGTCGACCGCCTGTGGTTTTTCTACCTTGGCAAGGACGGGGAGTCGCAGTCCCTCTTCATCCATGATTGCGTGTACGTCATGAATATCTGCCGAGGAACGCACAAATGACAGTGCGATCAGGTCGGCACCGTTGCGCAACCCCCAGCGCAAATCTTCGCGATCTTTTTCGGAAAGAGCCGGGACGCTCACGGCCACCCCAGGTAAATTGAATCCCTTATTATTGGAGACAATGCCACCCTCAATTACTATGGTATGCACTCGCGGGCCAACGATTTTAGTCACCTGCAATTCGATCCGGCCATCATCAACGAGGACACTGTCTCCCGGGTTGACGTCACCCGGCAGCCCGGTAAAGCTGGTGGAAACCATGGTTGCATCGCCCGGACATTCTTCGGTCGTGACAATGAATTCGTTCCCCACTACTAGCTCAACAGGCCCTGAAGCGAATCGCCCAAGCCTAATTTTCGGGCCTTGGAGATCCACCAATATCGCCACACTTCGCCCTGAGTCATCTGAGGCCTGCCGAACCCACTTGTAGGCGTCTGCATGGTCTGCATAGTCTCCATGGGAGAGGTTCAATCGAGCAACGTCCATGCCCGCTTCGACCAACTCCAAGACCGCTTCCGCGCTAGCAGTAGCTGGGCCTAGGGTTGCTACGATCTTTGCTCTTCTCATCTGCTCAGCCTACTGTAACCGGTTACACATGGGTTGCTTCGACAACAATGCTCCCAAAGGGTTCACACAACCAACGGTCGATCAAATGCTGAGATCGGACTAGGAAGGTTGGTCGACCCCATTAAGAATTGGTCCACAGATGCGGCAGCCGCTCGCCCTTCGGCGATCGCCCAGACAATCAATGACTGGCCACGGCCGGCATCACCGGCCACAAACACTGCGTGCGTCCCCGAAAAGAAATCTGCGTCACGTTTAATAGTGCCCCGCGCATCGAGTTCGAGACCCAACTGTTCAACGTAGGGGGCGGGTTCTGGCCCGGTGAAACCCATTGCCAGCAGGACAACATCCGCCTTGAGAATTTTCTCGGTACCGGGAATAACAGCGAAACTTCCATTCGTGAACTCCACTTCGGCAAGTTCTATTCCCGAAATTTTCTGACCGTCCTCGCTCAAGAATCTTTGGGTTGACATCGAGAAAAGCCTGTCTCCCCCCTCTTCATGTGCACTCGACACCCGATAAATCATGGGATAGGTCGGCCACGGCGCACCTTCGCTGCGTTCGGTGCCGGGATTTGGCATAATTTCAAGTTGGGTCACACTTGCCGCCCCTTGTCGGTGTGAGGTGCCCAGACAGTCAGCACCGGTGTCGCCACCGCCAAGGATCACAACGTGCTTCCCGGCTACGTCATACGGAGACTTCTCCAAGTCGCCTTCCTGCACCCGATTGGCAAGGGGAAGGAACTCCATGGCTTGATAAATTCCATCAAAGTCGCGACCGGGCACTTCAAGTTCTCGAGCGACGGTTGCGCCCACGCAGATCACGATCGCGTCATAGCGTTGGCGCAATTCCGAACCGGTCAGATCGACCCCAATCTCGATTCCTGCACGGAATTTAACCCCTTCAGCTTCGAGCTGACCCAATCGTTGATCAAGATGATGCTTTTCCATTTTGAACTCCGGAATTCCATATCGCAAGAGGCCACCGATTCGGTCTGCGCGCTCGAACACCGCAACCGTGTGCCCGGCCCGCGCTAATTGTTGAGCGGCGGCCAGTCCGGCGGGGCCCGAGCCAATGACGGCGACCGAACGACCAGAAAGGCTTTCCGGTGGAGCCGGATTGATCCAACCCGATTCCCATGCGCGGTCCACAATGGACACTTCGACCTGCTTAATGGTTACCGGGTCTTCATTGATGCCAAGAACGCAAGCGGACTCACACGGCGCTGGGCACAGTCGACCGGTGAACTCTGGAAAATTATTTGTTGCATGCAGGCGTTCAATTGCTTGCCCCCAGTCCCGGTCAAATATCAACTCATTCCATTCCGGGATCAGATTCCCCAGAGGGCAACCGTCGTGGCAAAACGGAATCCCACAATCCATGCACCTGCCGGCTTGAAGTTCAACATCGCGGGCATCGAAGTCTTCATAGACTTCGCGCCAATCTCGAATCCGAATATCGACTGGTCGGCGCTTGGGCAGCTCCCGATCCGTTGTCAGAAATCCACGTGGATCACCCATAAAAACTCCTCAATGTCTTGGCCATTATTGAATCCTGCTCATGATTGCTAGCATCGGATCTTCACCGCGGCTAAGTGCGTCAGCTTCGATTTCAAGAACACGTTTGTAGTCCCGCGGTATCACTTTTGTGAATCGGGTCACTGCAGCACCCCAGGCGGCAAGAAGTTCGCTTCCGCGACTTGACTCCGTGTGTTCCACGTGAGCTGACACCAACTTAAACAACTCCTGTGCATCTGCCTCATCGAGTCGATTGAGCTCGACCAAGTCGTGATTGATCAAAGTCGGGTCAAGGTCGAGTAGATAAGCGATTCCACCCGACATGCCAGCACCGAAGTTGCGACCAGTCGGCCCCAACACGGCCACCCTGCCACCGGTCATGTATTCGCAACCGTGATCTCCGACCCCCTCGACGACCGCAGACGCGCCGGAGTTTCTCACACAGAAGCGTTCACCTACGCGACCTCGGAAGAAAATTTCGCCCGATGTTGCGCCATAGCCGATCACATTTCCAGCGATTGTGTTCTCGCTGGGCTCAAATGGAGCATTTCTATGCGGATGGACCACTATTCGGCCGCCGGAGAGTCCCTTTCCGACATAATCATTCGCATCGCCGGTGAGTCGAAGCGTGAGTCCTTGTGGAATGAATGCACCAAAACTTTGTCCCGCTGATCCGGTAAAGGAAATGTCGATGGTGCCGTCGGGCAACCCGCCGCGTTTAGTGATCTCACTGCCCAACATCGTGCCAACGGTCCGATTCACATTTCGAATTTCAACATCAATCTTGGTGGGGAGCCCAGTTTCTAAAGCTTCAGCACTCATCCGAATTAGTTCCTGATCTAGCGCATGTTCTAAACCATGCTCCTGATTCTTCATGTGCCGGCGGTGCCCGCGCGCCTGAAGATCAGGAACGTGCAATATTGGCGCCAGGTCGAGACCGTCAGCTTTCCAGTGTGTGATGGCCCTGTTCATGTTGAGCACTTCAACTTGACCAATTGCTTCGTCGAGTGAGGTGAAACCCAGTTCTGCTAGCAACACACGCACTTCTTGGGCAATGTATTCAAAGAATGTCTCCACGAACTCCGGCTTGCCAGAAAACTTCTCGCGCAAGGCTGGGTTTTGGGTTGCTACCCCAACCGGACAGGTATCCAGGTGGCATACCCGCATCATGATGCAACCCATGACTACCAGTGGCGCTGTTGCAAAGCCAAATTCCTCGGCACCCAAAAGCGCCGCGATAACTACGTCCCGTCCGGTTTTCAGTTGGCCATCAGTTTGCACAACTACTCGGTCACGTAAACCGTTGAGCAGCAGGGTCTGCTGTGTTTCAGCTAATCCCAGTTCCCACGGCGCGCCCGCGTGCTTCAGCGATGTGAGTGGCGAAGCACCGGTGCCACCGTCATGCCCAGAAATGAGGATTACATCGGCATGCGCTTTGGCAACTCCCGCAGCGACCGTTCCCACCCCAACTTCGGCCACCAACTTCACATGAATACGTGCATCGGAGTTGGCGTTCTTAAGATCATGAATCAACTGGGCTAAGTCTTCAATGGAATAGATGTCGTGGTGTGGCGGTGGTGAAATAAGGGTCACCCCTGGGGTTGAGTGCCTCGTCTTTGCGATCCACGGATACACCTTGGAACCCGGCAGTTGACCGCCCTCGCCCGGCTTAGCCCCTTGTGCCATCTTTATTTGAATATCGTCACTGTTTACCAAATACTCGCTCGTGACTCCGAAACGCCCCGAAGCCACCTGCTTAATCGCCGAGCGCTTGAGGTCGCCGTTACTCATGGGCACAAAGCGCTCCGGGTCCTCCCCGCCCTCGCCCGTATTGGACTTGGCGCCGAGACGATTCATGGCGATCGCGAGGGTCTCGTGGGCTTCCGCTGAAATAGATCCATAGGACATCGCCCCAGTTGAAAACCTTTTTACGATGCTCGCAATTGATTCAACTTCATCAATAGGAATTTCCGGCCGTTCGGAATTGAACTCAAATAGCCCTCGCAAGGTCATCAGTCGTTCCGACTGGTCGTTGACTCGACTGGTGTACTCGCTAAAAATATCGAACCGTTTTGACCTTGTCGCGTGTTGCAATCGAAATACCGTCTCGGGGTCAAATAGATGCGGTGATCCCTCACGGCGCCATTGATACTCGCCACCATCGCGCAACGTACGATGCGAGGGCGAGATTCCTGAAACTGGATAGGCATCGGCGTGTCGAGCAGCATTCTCGTCGGCAATCACGTCGATCCCCACTCCACCCAGTTGCGAAGTAGTACCGGTGAAGTACGCGTCAATGAATTCGTGTGAAAGGCCAATCGCCTCGAAAATCTGAGCGCCCCGATACGAAGCCACGGTTGAGACTCCCATTTTGGACATCACCTTGAGTAGGCCTTTGCCCAAAGACTTGATCACATTGCGCATGGCTTTCTCGGGGGTGATGTCTGAAATCACATTGCGGCGCACCAAATCCTCGACACTTTCTAAGGTGAGATACGGATTAATCGCCGCAGCGCCGTAGCCGATCAAAAGGGCAACATGGTGTACCTCGCGGACATCGCCCGTTTCGATGAGCAAGCTGATCATGGTGCGGTTCTTGGTGCGCACCAGGTGGTGGTGTACCGCCGCGCACAGAAGTAGCGATGGAATTGGTGCCAAACTCGCGTTACTCTCGCGATCGGAGAGAACAATGAACCTCTTACCTTGACGAATCAAAGCATCAACTTCATTAAAGATCTCAAGGATTCGCTTCTCCAGTGCAGCTCCACCGCCATACACGTTGTAGAGACCTTTGATCCGAGCCGCAGCGAACTCGGGTAGTTGTCCATCTGCATTTATATGCAGAATCTTTGCAAGCTCGTCGTTGTCAATGACCGGAAATGGCAGCACTACTTGACGGCAATGCCCCGGCAATGCCTCAAGTAGATTCCCCTCCGGTCCGATGATGCTGCCCAATGAAGTCACGATTTCCTCACGGATCGCGTCAAGGGGTGGATTTGTGACTTGGGCAAAAAGCTGACTGAAATAGTCAAAGAGCATGCGCGGACGATCAGACAAAGCCGCGATGGGGGTATCAGTTCCCATTGAGCCAATCGCCTCGGTGCCATTTCTTGCCATTGGTTCAATGATGAGCCGCAAATCCTCCTGCGTGTAGCCAAAAGTTTGTTGGCGACGGGCCACTGAATCTCGCGTGTGCACAATATGTTCACGCTCGGGCAAAGCTTCAAGATGAATTAACTCGCGCGCCAACCACTCTTGATATGGGTGCTCCTCAGCCAGGGATTCTTTTATCTCTTCATCTTCGATCACCCGCCCCGCTGCAGTATCAACCAAGAACATCTTTCCCGGCTGCAATCTGCCCTTGCGGATAACGGTGCTGGGGTCAATGTCCAGCACTCCAGTCTCAGAAGCCAGCACAACAAGCCCGTCTTCACACACCCAAAAACGCCCAGGTCGAAGGCCGTTGCGGTCCAGAACTGCACCGATCAGCGTTCCATCGGTGAAACACACATTCGCCGGGCCATCCCAGGGTTCCATAATCGTTGCATGGAATTCGTAGAAGGCTCGTCGCGCCGGCGACATGTTGAGATTGTTTTCCCACGCTTCAGGAATCATCATGAGAACGGCATGGGGAAGCGAACGACCGCCAAGGTGGAAAAGCTCGAGAGCCTCATCAAATGAGGCGGAGTCGCTCGCATCCGGCGAACAGATCGGGAACAGCCGCGTCATGTCACCGGGCAAAATATCGGAAGTCAACATAGCCTCGCGCGCGGTCATCCAGTTTCGATTTCCTCGGACCGTATTGATTTCACCGTTATGGGCAATGAGCCGATACGGGTGCGCAAGTGGCCACGAAGGAAATGTATTGGTGGAAAAACGGGAGTGAACCAGAGCCAATGCGCTGTGCACTAAAGGATCCGTCAGGTCGGGGAAAAACCCAGACAATTGCCCGGTGGTCAGCATTCCCTTATACAACAATGTGCGGCTTGACAGGGAGGAGAAGTACACCCCCAGATCATGTTCGGCAAGCTTGCGAAAACCGTATACCGCCCGGTCAAGTTCAATTCCGGAAGAAAGATGGTCGGCAATAAATAACTGCCAGAAATCCGGTTTACATGACTTTGCTGTTGCCCCGATCATCGAGTCATCGGTGGGTACTTGACGCCAGCCGATAACCGCTAAGCCTTCTGAGCGCGCAAGCTCTTCTAACGCAACCATAGCGAGTGGCGCTTGTCCCTGATCAAAAAAAGCCGTGCCAACAGCGTATCCACCTGCGGCTGGTAGCTCAAAGTCAACATTCTTGCGCAAGAAGAGGTCGGGCACCTGCAACAAGATCCCAGCCCCGTCACCGCTATCGGGTTCGCTACCGGACGCGCCTCGGTGTTCGAGGTTAGTCAGTGCTTTGAGGGCTTTCACCACGATGTCATGGCTGGGGATCCCAGTAAGAGTAGCTACAAATGCCACGCCACATGCATCATGTTCACGTGCCGGGTCGTACAGACCCTGCGCTCTAGGGTGCAGGCTAATCGCCATTTTCATACTCCTTCAACGTCACATTTCACACGGACTCACCCCGAACATGATGTCGAGCACGCTAGAGGCACTTCAACATGTTGCAGAGAATTCCGGGACGACGTTGGCCCGAGAACCTTATTCTATCGGTTCTACTTCAATTTCCTCAACTGGAGAGGCAATAACTTCCCGGCCGGGGCGAATCCGACTCGAAATCACCAAGTAGGCCAACGCACCCAGACCAACCAGGATTGACGTCCAGACGTTGAGCCGCACTCCCAGAATGTGATTAGCCGAATCAATTCGCAGTGCTTCGATCCACACTCGCCCTACCGTGTAGAGAAGCACGTACAGTGCAAATGCGCGACCGTGCCCGAGGTTGAATCTTCGGTCAGCCCAAATCACCACTAGCGCCAGTGCGACCAGCCACAGGGACTCATAAAGAAATGTAGGATGAAATGTTGCATATTCGGCATACCCCGCCGGCCGATTAGCCGGTGAGATCTCCAGGCCCCACGGCAATGTCGTGGGAGACCCGAAAAGCTCCTGATTGAAATAATTTCCCAAACGCCCGATTGCTTGGGCAAGTGCGATCCCTGGAGCTATCGCGTCCGCGATCGGAGGTAAAACAACTCCGCTTCGACGAGCACCAATCCATGCACCCACGGCGCCAAGCAACACTGCGCCCCAGATCCCTAAACCGCCATCCCAAATCCGAAACGCTGCGGCGAATCCTCGACCCTCCGCCCCGAAATAAATTTGCCAGTCGGAGAGGACGTGATAGAGGCGACCACCAACAATTCCAAATGGGACCGCCCAAATGGCGATGTCGGTGATGACGCCTGGCCGACCGCCGCGTGCCTCATAGCGTTTATTTCCTAAGACGACAGCAACGATTATTCCTAGCACGATAAACATGGCGTATGCCCGAAGGGGGATCGGGCCCAAATCCCATACGCCGGTCTCCGGGCTAGGAATGTAAGTCAACATAGAGGAAGCAACTACTCGCTAGGACTTCGACGCGACTAAGTCGGCAAGGGCCACCGGATCTGCCAACACTTCGGTGCCAACGGCTTCACCGTTGAGGAAACCAGAAGGAGTTCCACCGATTTGAGATGTGGAAAATTCTTGGTTGGAGTTTGCCGCCCACGCTAGGTAAGTACCGTCGGTGACGCATTGCGAGAAGGTCGCTAGGTCTGCCTCACCGAGATCGGACTCGGATGCAAAGGACACGAATTGCTCATCGGTAAACCCGACGCCCTCTTCGGCTGGCTGGTTAGCATAAACCGCATTATGGAATTCAAGGGTCTTTCCCGCATCGATCGCGCAACCCCATGCGGCTACAGCCCGATGTGATGAATCATTTCCTAGGTTGGCGTCAAGAAAGGCGGTGGGCCGATAGATGAGTTGAACTAAACCTTCTTCTGCCAGTTGCTCAATTCCTGCACCGTTTGCCTCCTCAAGCGCGCCGCAGGCCGGGCACTGGAAGTCTTCCCAGAGCTCAAGGACCGGGACATCGGCGCCGCCGTTGCCATAGGGCACCCCAAAGGGGGTTGCCGAGTCGGCCGCCAGGACGCCTACCGGTAAAGCTGCAGCCGGATCGGGTTGAACAATTCCATCGAGTGATCCACTTGCGTCATTGGAGGGTGAATTGCTACTTGCATAGACCGCCACCCCGATGATTGCGGCCATGATAACTACCACTGCCGCTCCACCAATAAAGCGAACCGTGCGCTCACGACGTTTCTCGCTCGCTTGTGCTACTCCCCGCGCCTCTGCTGCTCTTTCGCGGCGGCTCTTTTCACCCATGGCTGTTGCTCCTATTCGCACTCTCACGGCTCATCGCATGTAAATTGAAGCATTAGAATATGTGAAGGCCTTTACCGAGCCAAACGTACCCCACCAGCAAGTTCTCTCGCCAGCTGGCGCACCGCGGCGACACCACCAGTGTTCGCTGCTGTGACAAAGGCGGACCCGACGATTACCCCGTCCGCATATTTGGCGATCTCGGCGGCTTGGGCACCATTTGACACGCCCAGACCTACCGCGATGGGTAGGTCGGTGGACGCACGGACGCGGGCTACCAATTGCGGTGCCATATTGCTTACCCGGTCCCGAGCCCCGGTTACACCCATAGTTGACGCCGCATAGACAAATCCTTGAGTCACCTGAGCGATCCGGCTGATTCTTTCATTGGTAGAAGAGGGTGCGACCAGAAAAATAGGCGCCAGTTCTTGACTGCCCGCTGCCGCGATCCACGGTTGGCCCTCTTCAATTGTGAGATCGGGTGTGATCACCCCAGCCCCACCAGCCTGCCGCAGTTCGTGGGCAAATGCTTCAATCCCGAATTGTTCAATGGGATTCCAGTAACTCATGACGACCGGGACTACGCCGTGGTCGGAAACCGCCTTAACTACCGTTAACACTGATTGTGGAGTTGCGCCGTTACTCAATGCTTGGTCCACCGCCTGTTGAATCACGGGTCCGTCCATCAAAGGATCGGAATAGGGGAGCCCCACCTCGATCAGGTCAACTCCCCCGTCACACATTGCTTCCACGAGCGCGACAGATTCCCCTAAAGTGGGAAATCCAGCCGGTAGGTAGCCAATGAGCAGCGCCCGATTCTCACTTTTCGCTTCGGCAAATACCGAGCCGATTCGGCCGACGCCGGTTGGGCTCACAGGTTAACGCCCTTCGGACAGTTCAATGCTGGCCCCAAATTCACTGTGTTCCAGTTCGATTCCAAACCAACGGGCGGCTGTAGCAACGTCTTTATCTCCACGACCGCTGAGATTCAAGATGATCACCGAATCTGGACCCAGTTCCTTGCCGAGTCGAATCACACCGGCCAAGCCATGTGCGGTTTCAATCGCAGGGATGATCCCCTCCGAGCGTGAGCACAGGGCAAAAGCATCCATTGCCTCAGAATCGTTGACGCTTTCATAGATCGCTCGACCCGTGTCGTGTAGCCAAGCGTGCTCAGGTCCGACCCCTGGGTAGTCAAGGCCTGCACTGATCGAGTGCGAAGGCACTGTTTGCCCCCACTGATCTTGCATGACGTAGGTGCGGGCACCGTGCAATACGCCCGGTCTCCCTGCGGCAAATCTTGCGGCATGCCGACCGGTTTCCACCCCGTCCCCACCGGCTTCGTATCCCCGTAGTTGAACCTCGGGGTCAGCAATGAAGCCGCTAAAGAGTCCCATGGCATTTGAGCCACCACCCACACATGCTGCTACTGCATCAGGTAAACGTCCTTCAACCGCAAGAATCTGCTCCCGTGACTCGCGTCCGATCACCGAATGAAAGTGGCGCACCATCTCGGGAAAGGGGGCAGGACCCGTCACTGTTCCCAGTACGTAATGGGTGTCGTCAACGCAGGCCACCCAGTCGCGCATTGCTTCATTGATGGCGTCTTTGAGGGTCATGCTGCCGGTGGCGACAGAAACCACCTCTGCTCCGAGGATTTTCATTCGTGCCACGTTGAGCGCCTGGCGCCTGGTGTCTTCGGCGCCCATGTATACGGTGCATTGCAGACCCAAAAGTGCCGCAGCAGTCGCTGTCGCCACTCCGTGCTGACCCGCACCGGTCTCTGCAATAATCCGCGTTTTACCCATCCGCTGGGCCAAGAGCGCTTGGCCCAATACATTATTTATTTTATGAGACCCGGTGTGATTCAAATCCTCGCGCTTAAAATAAATCCGCGCACCACCGCAATGCTCGCCAAATCTGTGTGCGCGAGTCAAGGGCGACGGTCGCCCGGTGTAGTCCCGCTCCAGGTCGACTAACCGGGTAGTGAACTCGGGATCAGCGATTCCGGCGCGAAATGCTGCATCTAATTGATCCAGGGCGCTCGTCAGAGCCTCCGGGACAAACCTGCCACCGTAGGGGCCGTAGTGGCCCGGAAGACCAGTCTCAAGGTTGGCTTCGGTCGTGCTCATGCCCTGCCTCGAGATCGACATGAAGGGTGCGCCCCAGCAGTCACAAGTTCGTGCACCGCCTCCCGAGGGTTCCCTCCCACCACAAGTGACTCACCCACGAGTACCGCATCTGCTCCCGCATCGGCATAATTCATAAGGTCATGATGGTCCCGAACTCCAGACTCGGCAATTCGAATGCAGGACGTGGGAATCTTCTCGACTACCCGGCTGAACGTGGATCGATCCACCTCAAGGGTTTTCAAATTTCGAGCATTAACCCCAATAACTGTGCCTCCAGCTCCAAGGGCACGATCAATTTCTTCCTCGTCATGAACTTCGACGAGTGCAGTGAGCCCCAAGCTCTTGGTTCGTTCAATGAGGGAGATCAGAACTTCTTGCTCAAGGGCTGCCACGATCAATAACACCATGTCCGCTCCGTAAGCCTTCGCTTCCCACAGCTGGTAACTCCCAATCACAAAGTCTTTGCGCAAAACCGGAATGTCGACCGCTGCACGAACCTCGGTCAAGTCGGCCAAACTTCCACCAAAGCGACGCTCCTCGGTGAGCACGCTGATGACGTGTGCACCACCTGCTTCGTATTCTGCAGCGAGCCACCCGGGGTTCGGGATTTGCGCAAGAACACCCTTGCTGGGACTTGATCTCTTCACTTCAGCAATCACAGACACACCAGGTCCACTAAGAATCGCCTGAACGTCTTGGGCCTCGCGGATCTTGAGTGCACGCTGCTTCAATTGATCAAGGGTGGTGCGCTCCATGCGCATGGCAACATCTTCGCGAACACCGGCGATTATGTCGTCTAAGACCGTCACACTGTTACCTTAGTCGCACCACATTACGCGCCCGAATTAGGAGCCGAATTGGGAACCGACCCGTCGCTGCGATGTTTCTCGTTGACAGAAAGAATGTGCGCCTTCCCACGTTGGGGAATCTCTATCCGAAAACATGCGCCTCCTTCAGGTGCTGCTCCCACCAGGGCAGTGCCACCCATCCGTTGGGCCAGCCGCCCCACCAGGGCCAAGCCAATGCCGGTGCCGACTGGGCGTACTCCACGGTAACGCTCATATAGCGCCCCCGGTTGAAAAGCGACTTCTTGGTCGTCTGCACTCAATCCGGGGCCGGAATCCCGCACCTCAATGACCACTGAATTCGCTAATTGCTCAATGCGAATTGCCAAAGTGCTTCCACTAGGACTCAACCTGAGGGCGTTTTCGGCCAGATTGTCGACAATTTGCCGAAGCCTGATCGGGTCCCCGACAAACTCGCCGTGCACCAAGATTTCACACGTGCAGTTCACCTGCAAATCTTGGCAGCGATACCCCCAGACTTGACACACCTCGCTCGCAAAATCATTTAGGTCAATAGCTACTGCGGAAATAGTAAAATCAACCGCTCCCAGTTTGGCCAAGTCCAATAAATCACTGACGAGCCGGTCAAGTCGAGCTGACTCGGATGAAATTAATCGCGCCGCGTCAACTGCTTGACTCCCTTCAAGGATACCGTCGGAGATCGCCTCGCTGTACCCCTTCACAGCGGTGAGCGGTGTGCGAAATTCATGGGAAACTGATAGCAGAAATTCACGCTGTCTGGCTTCGGATGTTGTCAGCGCCGAATCCAGGGCATTAAGAGAAGTTGAAATCTCATCAACTTCTCGGGGGCCCTCAGATTCAAGCTCAACTCCTCGAAGCCCTCCAGCCATCGATGTCGCCGCGGCGCTCGCGCGCCGAAGGGGTCTGGCCAAACGCCTAGCGGCAAAAAAACCTAACGAGATCGCAATTATCAATCCGATCACCAGCGCCAAGACCAGCCGCCAAATAATCGTTCCAGCGCTGGCCCCAGCGACCGAGATCGGCTGAATCAAAATCACTGAACCATCCGCGCTCAGCGGGCGTCCCTCCAGTAGGTACTCGCTATCTGAAGACGAGACCCGGCCGGAAATATCTTCGCCGTTATCGAGTTGATCGATGAAGAATTGAGAAAAATCAAACGGCAAATCCTCGAGATTTAATGTGCCCCTGGGAATCAGATAAGCGGATATCGACTCTCGCTGTAGGGTCTTAATCAGACCCTGTCCCACCCCAGACCCGGGCCCTGACCGCTGCTCATCAATTGCGTTAGCGGTGACATTGGCCAACTGCGCAAGATTTCTTGCTCCCACCTCTTGTGAACTGGAGATAACAAGTGGATAGGACACGAGTCCCGCGATCACAATCGCTATGGCTGCAACTGCACTGGTCAACAGCACCAGGAGTGTGATGATGCTCCATTTACGCGGCGTCATGTGATGGCGCTTCCCACGAATACCCGACCCCGCGAACGGTGCGAATGGGCGCATCCGGCCCAAGCTTTGTTCTCATCTGAGCAATATGGACATCAACTGTCCGGGTGCCCAAGGCTTCGGAGTAGCCCCAGACATTTTCGAGTAATTCGGAGCGCTCAATCACCCGCCCCGGTCGAGCCATCAAATAAGCCATTAAGTCAAACTCGGTTGCGGTCAAAACCAATGGACTCCCATTATGGGATGCACGCCGAGTCCGAAGATTTACAATCACGCCGTCAGCTTCGAGCGACTCCCCCACGTTCACCTGATGGGAGGACCTGCGCACAATCGCTTTAACTCTGGCCACGAGCTCCCGGGGGCTGAACGGTTTGGTCAAGTAGTCGTCGGCCCCCAATTCAAGACCCAGCACCCGATCGACTTCGTCATCACGGGCCGTGCAAAACACAATTGGCGTCCAATCATTGGCCGTACGAAGCTGGCGACAAATCTCAGTGCCATCGATTTTGGGCAGTCCAACATCGAGAATTATCAGATCAAAGTTTTCATTTTGTGCAGCAGTAAGGCCAGATTCTCCGTCGTAGCAGGACTGCACTTGGAACCCCTCACGCGCGAGGTACACGCCGATGAGATCTGAGATGGACCGCTCATCTTCGACCACTAGAACTCTCATGCGGCCACCATCGCGGAATCCGGATTTACGCGCTAGCCGATTTCTTGCCCAGACCCATCAGGGCCATGACCTTGCCCACCGCTGCGCCAACAACTACCAGGGCCGCTCCCACCCAAAACATTGGCCAATTTGCCAAAATAAGTGCGACTGTTCCCACAATGAATGCCAGAGTGATGATCGCAACAGCAGTCCAAGCGGCGGGTGTGGAACCATGATCCTCGTGTTGGTCATTCATAGAAGTATCTAATCATGTGAATCAGTTGGATCCGGCGTTGAGTCAACAGTTGGATCCACTCCAGCGTCAAGTAGCTCCCACGCGTCCAGCTCTGCGGGGGCAGAACGTGAGTACTTGCCACCCAAAGTTGGCCATTTCTTTGAGGACACAGCGATCACCAGATTGGTAACAAGCAGGCCAGCGCACAGAGCAATGGCAACCCACCACAACGAATTGAGCGCGTCTGTATCGAGCATGATCAGAGAATAGATTCCCACAATGGAAATCACTGCACCTAAAGATCCCAGAATCCTGCGCCCCCACGTTCTGGTTGCTAAGACCCCGATGACTACCGCCAAAGAAACTGCCCCTACCCCGAAAATGGATGAATCCAAATCTGATCCGACAAATTCCTGTGTTGCAAGCTCCCCTGGCACCGAACTCCATGTCAGGCTACCTGTCCACAGCAAAGTGCCCCCCAATACCAATTGCAGAACAATTGTTACAAAGTATTTTCTGGTGGGTGACAGATCAGATTTCATTGACTAATCCTTGAGTTCTTCGGCCAAGGCCACGGCTCGAATCAGCGCCATGGCCTTATTTACACTCTCGTCATTTTCACTGGCTGGAATCGAGTCTGCAACGATCCCCCCACCAGCTTGGATATACGCAGTTCCATTTTTTAGCAGCGCCGTGCGAATCGCAATCGCCATGTCCATGTTACCTGCGAAGTCAAAATAGCCGACACATCCACCATAGAGTCCCCGTCGCTCAGATTCGAGTTCTTCAATGATTTGCATCGCACGTGGTTTAGGTGCACCTGAAAGCGTGCCCGCCGGGAAGGTGGCCCGAAGGGCCGTAAATGCATTTTGATTTTCTTCGAGTTCACCCGTCACCGTGGACACTAAATGCATGACGTGTGAATAACGCTCGACGTGCATGAAATCAAGAACATTGACGCTACCGGGGGTGCAGACTCGACCAAGATCATTACGCGCGAGGTCCACTAACATTAAGTGTTCGGCCCGCTCTTTTTCGTCCATGAGTAAATCCTGCGCTAACTCGCGATCGCGATCAGGATCCGCACTGCGCCAACGCGTCCCCGCGATTGGATTTACCACTGCATGACGTTCACGAACTGTCACCAAAGCCTCTGGCGATGACCCGACAATTTCGAACGCAACCCGGCTGAAATCTTGTGGATCCGGAACTCTGACCAAGTACATGTAGGGACTCGGGTTACTCGATCGCAGAATTCGATAAATACTCAACGCACTTGCCGTAGTCGGCACGCAAAACCTTTGTGAAAGTACCACTTGAAATGCGTCCCCGCGAAGAATGTACTCCTTGATTGTGTCGACGTTCTCTAGATACAACCCCTCGCTTGTCGCGCGCGGAGGCAACTGCATTTGCGGATCAGACTCAGGAGTAGCAACTGCTCCACTTGACGCGAAATGGGAAATGGACTGCTGCATCTGATCTAGCCGGGCCAACGAATCGGCATAGGCTTGATCAACTCGCTCGGGTGAATTATCGAAATTGATTGCATTAGCAATCAAAGTAACGGTGCTCGTGAGATGGTCAACTACCGCAATGTCAGATGCTAGTAAGAAACCCAGATCAGGGATGTTCAGGGAATCGTGTGTTGAGTCCCCAATTTCTTCCCAGTTGCGCACGATGTCATAGGACAGATAGCCAACGAGCCCACCGGTGAAAGGGAAGTCGCCCGCACCAGACACAGCGGACTTCTCGGTATGCAATTGCCCCAAGGTCGCCTCGAGTACATCAAGCACCTGGCCACTATGTGGCAAGCCTTCTGGCACTCGCCCGCTCCACACTGCGTTTCCCTGTGCCTCGGAGAGCATCGCTGCGCTATTGACCCCGATGAACGAGTAACGAGACCACTGAACACCGGCTTCGGCCGATTCCAGGAGGAATGTTCCGGCTCGGTCCCCACACATGGCGTGAAATAAACCGATTACGCTGACATGATCGATCAACAGGGTTCGAGAAACTGCCACTACTCGCTGGTTCCGAGCGAACGCGCGAAACTGCTCCAGGTCTGGGGTGTCGGACGCCACTTGCGCTACTTGTCAATCTCTTGGCCAAAAAAACATGTGTCATGACCCGTGTGACACGCCGGGCCACTTTGATCAACGCTCAGCAGGAGCGCGTCTTGGTCACAATCTGCCCGCAGGCTGCGTACTGTTTGACGATTTCCTGATTCCTCACCCTTTACCCAAATCTTGTTTCTACTACGCGAAAAATAGGTTCCCCAGCCAGAGTCGATGGTCATATGTATCGCCTCAGCGTTCATCCAGGCCACCATGAGAACTTCTTTGCTCGTTGCGTCCTGGGCCACAACGGGAACTAAGCCTTGTGCATTGAAACGAATACCGGAAATGAATTCCTCCACCTGATTCACGACACCAACTTAGTGGGAAGGCGTACCGGGATCGAATCATGCTTTAGCGCATCTTTGACCTCTGATATAGACACCTCGCCAAAATGGAAAATACTCGCGGCCAGGACCGCCTGTGCTCCCGCCCTGATTGCGGCTGGAAAGTCACCCGCGACGCCTGCACCACCGCTCGCAATAATGGGAATGTCTACTGCCGCGCGAACTGCTTGAATGAGTTCGAGATCAAATCCGGACTTGGTTCCGTCCGCATCCATCGAGTTCAGCAATATTTCACCGACCCCATAATCCGCGGCCCTTTTGGCCCACTGGACCGCATCAAGTCCCGCAGATTTCCGGCCACCGTGGGTGGTTACCCCGAATCCACTTGGCTGATCCGACTCGCGGCGCGCATCCAATGACAACACAATGCACTGTGAGCCGAAACGGTGGGCCGCTTCACGCAAAAGTTCCGGACGTGCAATCGCGGCTGTGTTGATCGACACTTTATCCGCCCCAGCGCGTAGGAGTGCGTCAATATCTTCGATACTACGAATCCCACCACCCACAGTTACTGGGATAAACACCTGATCCGCGCTTCGACGCACCAACTCAAGGGTTGTTTCGCGCTCTGAGCTGGAAGCCGTAATGTCAAGAAATACCAGTTCATCAATTCCGGCCGCCCCATACCTCGATGCCAGCTCGATTGGATCTCCTGCATCCACGACATCAACAAAGTTCACGCCTTTGACGACCCTTCCCGCATCAACATCGAGACAGGCAATCACTCGGGCGGTTAATGTCACGGCTGCGGAGGTCCCCACTGATAGGGGTCGTATCGACCTTCCACCGCGACGAGTGCCTCGGGGAGACTAAAAGCCTGCTCGTAGAGCGCTTTGCCAATTATGGCGCCTTCAATCCCCTTCATTTCCGCTAGTTTATGCAGATCCTCTAGACGCGAGATTCCACCCGAAGCAATCACCCGTGCTCGAGTCGACTCCGTGACTTGCTTCAAAAGGTGGAAGTTGGGCCCATGCATCGTGCCGTCCTTGTGCACGTCGGTGAGTACGTAACGGGTGCAACCGGCGGCATCAAGCCTGCCAATTGCCTCCCACAGATCGCCACCTTCGGTCGTCCAGCCCCGAGCAGCCAAGGTGTGCCCTTTTACATCGAGGCCAACCGCAATCCGTTCCCCATGTTCGGCGATGACCTGTTCGGTCCAGTCCGGATCCTCTAGCGCGGCGGTTCCAAGGTTTACTCGAGTGCAACCCGTGGCAAGAGCAGCCTTCAAACTTTCGTCACTTCTGATTCCTCCCGAGAGTTCAACTTTGACATCTCGACCGATTTTTTCCACAACTTGGGAAATCAATTCCGCGTTATTGCCGGTATCAAATGCCGCGTCAAGGTCCACCAAGTGAATCCACTCTGCGCCTTGATCAACCCACATCAAAGCTGCATCAAGGGGTGAGCCGTACACGGTTTCACTTCCGGCTTTCCCTTGAACTAGGCGGACAGCTTTACCGTCTTTAACATCAACAGCGGGCAGGAGGGTGAATTTCATGGCTTCAGTCTAGACCAAGGTCCGGGCCCAGTTGTTGATCAGAGTTAGCCCCGCGTCGCCACTCTTTTCCGGATGGAACTGCACCGCCGATAACGGGCCATTCTCGACCGCGGCGATGAAAGGGGTCTCGTATTCGCTCCAACTGACACGCGGAGGACGCTGATAGGCATCAGTATCACCCATGACCCATTCCTGGGCCGCATAGGAATGTACAAAATAGAACGACTCTGACTCGACACCGGCGAACAGCGTTGATTCTGCCGCAGGTGTAACACTGTTCCAGCCCATGTGCGGCACGATCGGGGCAACTAATCGATCGACCACCCCAGGCCATTGCGCAAGCCCATCGGTGCTAATTCCGTGCTCGATGCCTTGTGCGAACATGATTTGCATGCCGACACAGATTCCCAGTACCGGGCGGTTGGCAACCAATCTCGCATCGACGAGTGAACCGCCACGGACTTTGCCAATTCCTTGCATACACGCCGCGAACGCTCCCACCCCAGGAATGATCAAGCCATCGGCATTGAGACATGTATCGAAATCCGAGCTCAGAACCGCTTGGGCGCCCACATGCTCGGCCGCTCTCACCGCTGAGCGCACATTCCCAAAGCCGTAGTCCAGGACTGCAACGGTAGGTGACATAGAAAACTACCTCTTTATTGCGATGCGGTCAGCGTACCTTTAGTTGATGGCACTCCCACCACCCGCGGATCTCGCGCAACAGCGGTACGCATCGATCGGGCGACACTTTTAAATTGCGCCTCGACGACGTGGTGGGCATTGCGCCCGGAAAGCACATTGACATGCAGGGTTATTTGTGAGGTTGCGACAATTGATTCCCAAATGTGTCGGGTCAATGTTGTGTCGTAACTACCAATTAATTCAACGAGTTCGGGCTCCGAATGGACCAAATAGGGCCGGCCGGAGAGGTCCACGGCGCTCTGCACAAGGCATTCGTCGAGTGGTACAAGTGCGTCGCCAAAGCGGGTGAGCCCAGCTCGATCACCCAGAGCCTGATTCATGGCCTGGCCTAAAGCCAAACTCGTGTCTTCAACGGTGTGATGGGCATCAACGTGCAGGTCACCTTTCGTGTTCACGACCAAATCAAAACCACCGTGCTTGGCTAACTGAGCAAGCATATGGTCAAAGAATGGGACTCCGGTCTCAATTGTGCTCACACCTGTTCCATCGAGCGAGAGTTCAACAAGGACCTTGCTCTCCTTGGTGCTTCTTTCAATTCGTGCGATTCTGGTCATGTGTTCCTCCTACTTTCAGACTAACGTTCGTAAACACTCAATAAACATTTCGTTTTCAGCCTGCGTCCCCACACTTACCCGCAACCAACCTTGCGGACCCGTTTCACGAATCAAGATTCCTTGCGCGAGTAGTCCTTCCCAGATAGCGTGTCGATCGTCAAATTTCCCAAAGAGCAGAAAGTTCGCTTCACTTGG
>DEZY01000051.1:14267-14628 GCA_002365735.1 Actinobacteria bacterium UBA3120 | reverse complement strand
TTCATTACCTACATTGGCCTGCTTTTTGCGTTTGGTATCGCTGCCGGAACCCAGGCCGACTTCACATTCGATCCCCCATTTTGGGCGGTGGTCGGCGTCGCAGCCATCGCCGTTATTTTGCTCGCCCTACTGGCTGTGCCCGCGGTGCGACGGGAAATTGGTGCACGAATTGGTCCACTGATTAAGGAAGTGATCCCTCGATTCGTGACCATTGCCCAGCGGCCAATCAAATTGTTGGAGGGGATCGGCGGAATTCTTATCCTCAATTTTGCTTATGTTGCCGTGCTCTTCGCCTGCGTCGAAGCATTTGGTGGCAATCTGAATATCGCGGTTGTTGCCGTTGTTTATCTTGCGGGTGCAA
>DEZY01000051.1:4789-14172 GCA_002365735.1 Actinobacteria bacterium UBA3120 | reverse complement strand
TGTTTATCTTGCGGGTGCAACAATCGGCCAGGCAGCGCCCACTCCAGGCGGACTCGGTGCCGTCGAAGCCGCACTTGCTGCGGGGCTCACCGCTGCTGGGCTCGATGCTGGGGTGGCTGTTTCAGCAGTCCTGCTATATCGCTTGGTGACTTTCTGGTTACCTACGATTCCGGGCTACTGGGCTTTCACTCATCTGACCAAAAAGAACTTGCTCTAAGCCCACAACGACTAGTGGCTTACCCAATCGATGTAGCCACCCGCGTAGTGCTTGATGCCGGAAAATCCCTGAGCTTTGAGTTCACGCAGCAAGTGCTCCGATCGCACCCCCGCTTGGCAGTACAAAATTACGTCACCAATGAGTGCCTCTGGGTCAAATGTCGATAGCGGCATATTCACAGCACCTGGAATTTGTCCGTGAATGAGTTCATACCGTTCGCGGATATCGACAAAGTTGAATGCCACATCGCCACGTTCTCTGGCCTGCAACAGTCCAATGAGTTGGGAACGAGTAACCGTGTCGTCGGTGGTACCGCCCGCACAAAAAGCAACGTAATCTTGCAATTCGGTGATACTCGGAGAATCACCACACATCGGACAGTGAACGTCCCGAGCAATTGATACTTCCTCGATCCGTGCACTCAGGGCATCAAAAATTGCAATGCGTCCGCTGAGTGTCTCGCCTACCCCCAAAATTAATTTGAGTGCCTCGCTGACCTGCAGTGATCCGATCACACCACAAATGGCTCCAAAAACTCCGGCATCAGCACAATTGGGAACGCTCCCGGGCTCTGGCGGGCTCGGATAGACGCAGCGGTAGCACGGGCCACCCGGTAACCCAAAAACACTCACCTGTCCATCAAATCGCAATACCGATCCCCAGATATACGGTTTACCGGCCAGCACACAAGCGTCATTGAGCAGGTAGCGCGTGGCGAAGTTATCTGAACCGTCCACAACGAGGTCAAACCCGCTCATCACATCGAGTGCATTTTCTCGGCTGATTGGCCGGTCAAAAACTTCCACTATTGTCGTGCTGTTCAGTTCAGCAATCCGCGCCGCAGCCGACGCCGCCTTTGATGTTCCTACCCCGCCCTCGGAGTGAATAATTTGCCGCTGCAGATTGCTCAACTCAATTGAGTCAAATTCAATAATTCCGATCGTTCCCACGCCAGCGGCCGCGAGGTAGAGCAAAGCCGGAGACCCTAGGCCCCCCGCCCCCACGACGAGTACTCGAGCACTGCTGAGCTTGCGCTGACCAGGTTCGCCCACCTGATCAATTTTGATATGTCGGCTATACCGGTGCAAGAAATCCCTGTCCAATTGCTCGGTCATGTTGCTTGCGCCACTAGATTTCGAAGTACCCGAAGCCCGACTGACAGGGTAGCGAGATCGGTCTCCTCAACTTGTAAAATTTCATCGAGGGTCGCCCGCGTCCGAGCAACTCCCTCGGTGCGCTGTTGCTCCCATAGTGTTATGCGCTCCGCCGCAGCTTTCCCCTCCGTTGCCAAGTACACCCGGCCGGTGAGTTCAGCGATCACCGAATACAAATCGGAGCGCAATGCCTGGCGCGCTAAAGCCGTCCAGCGATCCCCTCGCGGCAAGGCCGTGATCCGAACAAGCAGCCGGTCCACATCAAAACGTTCCGAGAGCGCAAAGTACAAGCCGATCACACTCTGCATATCAGCATCAAGTGATTGCGCCAATTCGGTAATGTCGAGCAGGGAGAAAAGGTCTAGGCCACTCGCAGCTCGATCGGCCAACTCCTTAGGGGCGCCTGCGTCAATGAAGCGCTGTGCCAATCGCTCAAATCTTTCCGAGTCTTGGCCTTGCAAGGCTTGCGGAACTCCACCGGCGTACTGCTCAACGCTCGCTGCGAATGCACTAATTTCAGCTTCAATGTCAATTCCCGCGCCGCGGTTTTGCAAGAACCATCGAGTTGATCGGTCAAGTAAGCGACGTACCTCCAGATGCAATGCCGTTCGCGCCCGCGCTGGGACATCTTCGGGCAACGTATTAATCCAATGCCACAAGCCCCTGATGCCAAAGACCTCCATCGCGGCAAAAGCTGCCTTCACCACTTCGATAGGGTTCGCGCCGGTTTCTTCAACCGCCCGGAATACGAAGGTGATCCCCCCGATATTAATCAATTCATTTGCCATCACAGTGTTGGCAATTTCAGCACGCAGAGGATGAATACGAATTTCCTCACGATAGCTATCTTGGATTTCGACGGGGAAGTAGTCCATGACAATCTGATCACACCAGCTTGCACTGCCCAAGGCAACTGCATTGAGATCCTTCGTGATTTCAATCTTTGCGTATGCCAAAAGCACGGCGAGCTCAGGTGAGGTGAGTCCTTCACCTGCCGCGCGCCGAGTATCAATCTCCAGATCATCAGGCAAATATTCGAGAGCTCGGTCCAACAGATCCCTACGCTCGAGGTGTCTCATCATTCTTTGATGCACGCTCACGAGCCGGATCGCTCCCGCCCGCGCATTGGAAAGCACCACGTTCTGATTGATATTGTCCGCCAAAACCAAATCCGAGACCGAGTCGGTCATGCTGTGCAGTAACTTGTCACGGGCCTCCACCGTCAGAGCGCCTCTCGTCACCAGTGGCGACAACAATACTTTCAAATTTACTTCGTGATCGGAAGTGTCCACCCCAGCCGAGTTGTCAATTGCATCTGTATTTAGTCGCACACCGCTTCGCGCTGCTTCGACTCGACCCAATTGGGTCAGGCCGAGGTTTCCTCCCTCGCCAACCACCTGCACGCGCAACTCTCCACCATCAATACGGATCGAATCATTTGCTTTATCTCCCACATCGACGTTGGTTTCGGTGCTGGCTTTCACGTACGTTCCAATTCCCCCATTCCACAAGAGTTGGACGGGAGCTTTCAAGATCGCATAAATCAATTGATCCGGCGTACACGTATCGGAGTCTGTATCAAAATCAAGGGAATCCTTTATCTCTTGGGTCAGTGCGACAGTCTTTGCCGACCGGGTAAATACACCGCCACCCGCGGAGATCAACTCTTGGTTGTAGTCCACCCATGAGCTTCGCGGCAAGGTGGCCAGTCTCACTCGCTCGACAAAACTGCTAGCCGCATTCGGAGTGGGGTCGATAAAAATATTCCTGTGATCAAATGCCGCGACCAATCGAATCTGTTCGCTCAGCAACATGCCGTTGCCGAAAACGTCTCCACTCATATCACCGATGCCCACAACAGTGAACTCTTCGCGTTGGGTATCGAGATCCATCTCGAAAAAGTGCCGCTTAACAGAATCCCACGCGCCACGCGCTGTGATCGCCATAGCCTTGTGATCGTATCCGGCTGAGCCGCCAGAGGCGAATGCATCTCCTAGCCAGTAATTCTCCTCAATTGCGATTGCATTTGCTATGTCAGAGAAACTGGCCGTTCCCTTGTCCGCCGCAACGACGAGATACGGGTCATCCGGGTCATGTCGCACAACATCGACTGGTGGCACAACGATCGAATCAACAATATTGTCGGTCACCGAAAGTAGCGCACGGATGAAGTCTTGATATGCGCCGATGCCTTCGGCCAGCCACGCTTCGCGATCAATAGCTGGATCGGGCAAGTTCTTGGCAAAAAAGCCTCCCTTGGCACCGACGGGGACAATCACGGCATTTTTCACTTCCTGTGCCTTGACCAGGCCCAGAATCTCAGTCCGAAAGTCTTCGCGTCGGTCACTCCACCGGATTCCGCCACGAGCAACCGCTCCAAAGCGCAAATGCACACCTTCGACTCTGGGTGAATGCACCCAGATTTCATGTGCCGGTCTGGGAAGTGGGATGTCCGCAATCATGGTCGGCACCAACTTAAATGCGAGGGTCTGCGCATTCGCAAAGTAATTTGTGCGCATTGTCGCCTCGATTAAGGTCCAGAACAAACGCAGAATCCGGTCATGATCAAGTGAGGGAACTAGCACAAGGCTCGCGTCAAATTGCTCTCGAGCCGTCTGTGACTCCGACTCGCGATCACCCCCAAACGCAGGATCAAAACGCACTCGGAAAAACTCTATAAGCAGCCTGCTGATCTCGGCATTCTCCAGGATCACCATCTCGATGTACCCCTGACCAAAGGTGGAACCGATCTGGCGCATGTACCGGGCGTACGCACGAATTAACTGTGCATCCTGCCACGTCAATCCGGCTTGGGTCACTAGCGAGTTAAAGGAGTCACTGGCGATCTGTCCGTGCCAAGCGGCCTCGAATGCCAACTCGAATCGGGCAAATAGAGTGTCTGCGCAGTAGATCTCGCCATTGGGCAGAACCAGTCCAAAATCAAGGATCCACGCGGATGCGCGGTCCTTTCGTCTAATTTCATATGGATGCTCGTCCAGGACTTCGACGCCAAGTCGCTCCAGGATTGGCAGGATCTTGGTGAGTGGCATTGCAGGTCCAACCCGCATTACCTTGAACCGCACCTCCCGCGAGTCACTTACAACCGGCGCATACAAATCTAGGGCCAATTCACCCGGTTCAAGTTTTTCAATAATGAGCGCATCGGCCAAACCGATACTTGGGTCAAAGTCCTCCTTATAGGACTCGGGGAATGCCTCCGCATAGATCGGGACGAGTTCAGAATTGTCACTTTCCATACTCAGGGAGTGATATTCGTCCATCCAACTGCGACTGGCATGAGCTAACCGTGCCTCTAACTCAACAAGATTCGGTCGCAGAATTTCCGCCCCACTCGGGACGTGGATGACGTAATGCAAGCGCGCCAATACCGACTCAGTGACGCGCGCCGCGTAGTCCACGTGTATTCCGCCAAATGAATCTCGCAGGATCGCTTCCAATCGAAGTCGTAAAGCTGTCGTGTAGCGATCGCGGGGAAAATACACGAGTGCTGAGACAAATCTTTCATAGGGGTCATACCGGACGTACAACTTTGTTTGACGTCGTTCCTGAAGGTGCAAGACGGACCTAGCAACCTCGGTCAGTTGGACTGAGTCAATTTGAAATAGTTCATCACGCGGATAGGTGTCAAGGAATTCTTCGAGGTCCTTGGCGCTGTGAGACCCGGCGACATAATCAAGGTTCTTCTCGACTTGTTGGTATTTGGCACGCAACACTGGAATGTCCGAGACGGTGTCCGAGTATGCGCGTGCTGCAAATATCCCCAAAAAGCGTTGTTCCCCCACGACATTGCCATCTGCATCAAATTTCTTCACCCCAATGTAGTCCAAATACGCGGGGCGGTGAACAGTTGACCGAGAGTTTGCTTTACTCAAAACGAGGAGACTTTTTTCACGAGCACGAACCCTCGCCGCCGGAGGCAAAACGGCAAAACTATGTGAAAGATCCTGCTTGTCGTTTGTCCTCAAAACACCCAGACCGGTTCCATGAACTGGGTGCAATGCATCCTCGCCATCAACATCAACTAGGTCATATTCCCGGTAGCCAACAAAAGTGAAACTGTCCTGGGTGAGCCAGTCCAAAAGCGCAATCGATTCGTCGAGATCCTCTTGATCAATACCGACAGGAGGCATGCGACGTAAATCACCCGACACTTCAATTGCCTTCTTGCGCATTGCAAGCCAGTCGTTCACTGCCTTGCGCACATCGGTAAGAACACGCGCAAGACCAGCGACAACCCCACTGAGATCATCGGAGATGAAATCTCGCTCAATGTGGATGCGCATCCACGACTCTGCAATCACACCTTTCTTGATTTCGTTCACATCTAAGTCGTGAATAGAACTGACTCGATGCGATTCATCGCGGGTCACGGCGAAAAGTGGGTGTGCGACCAGATGAATTGCTCGGCCTTGACGAGTTATTTCCGCAGTTACCGAGTCCACTAGGAATGGCATGTCGTCGGTGACGATTTCAACGACCGAGTAACTCACACCTGGCAAATCCGGGGTCCACGCCCGAATCAGCGTTTCGCCTTGTGCACCATTGGGCCGGATCTGTGCCCAGTCCAGCATGTCGGCGGCCTGCTCACTAGCGATCGGGTCTGTAGCGTTAAATCCCAAATCCACGCTTGACTGGTCCTTAAATAACTGGTGGGCAACAATCGGAACTGACTCGCGGAAGGAACTCACACCCCTACGCTAGTACTGAAAAGTGCTACACGGACCAAGGAGATGGATTTCACGTGCCCACACAGTTTGATTTCGCCCAAAATTTTACCGGCAGCCCGCTCAAGGTCTTCGCCATGCTGTCCCAAGAGAAATTTATTTTGGCCAAATGTTCCGCGACCGGCTCCCTATCCGCTGAGGCCAGTGTGGATCAGGTCCTTTTTGACGGGGGTGAGACGGTTACTTTGATCAGTACCCGCGTACTTCCCGCCGATCTGCCAGGACCGGCGAAATCACTTGTCGGCGACACAATTACCGTGACGGAAACACAAATATGGACACCGCCCGCTCCCGACGGGAGCCGTACGGCCACCATCTCCGTTGTTTTCTCCGCGCCTATGTCCTTCATTGGGACCCTCGAACTCTCACCCGGTGCTCAAACAAACACCACAATCACTACCCGCGGTAAATTTACTGCCAGCGTCCCATTTATTGGTGGAAAGATTGAGAAGGTGGCTGCCGAGCAAACGCAGCGTTATCTTGTGGCCGAGGAGCGAGTGGGTAACGAGTGGCTCGCGGACTAACCCACCAACTGCTCTGACCAGGTGTGCGGGCTTGTGCGTAAAGATGTTTCCAACACAATCCTCCGACGAGTTGAGTCCATTAAATTGGTTCCCATCGCTGTCAAATCTTCAGCTGTTGGGCTGGCGAGGAACACCCGGGAACCGCATGCAACGACATCAGCGATTTCATGTGCTGCCGCACGAGATACGACACCGCGCCACTGGCGCTCTAATTTAGCTGTCAAACTTTTCGGATGATCGGACTGCGTGAGCGACATGGGTGCGATCACATACACCTCGTCGAATCCTTCATGACTGAGCACATCGACACTTGTTGCTGACACCGCTCCACCGTCGATATAGGTTCTCGCGCCAATTTTTATCGGTGAAAACCACCCAGGGATTGCGCAGCTGGCCATTACCGCTTCCGACAAACTTGCAATTGGTGCTCCGGTGCGACCAAATACCGCCCGTTTTCCCGTTTCGTAATCCATTGCCACAACCCACACATCTGGGTGGGAACCGCTGGGGCTTTGTGCCCACTCCCCTAACGGCGACACAGCATCCACTAAGTGCCCGACGCGCTCAAGGCTTTTTGCGCCCGGTGGCAATAGGCCCGATAACACCGCGGTGAGCGGAAGCTCGCCTAGTTTGAGTAAACCCGAGCCAAATAGTTTCGGTGATCCTGGTCGCAAGATCCGTGGCCAACCCGGGCGTGACCCACCGGTAGCGCGGACTGGATTCCACTCATAGCCCAAGAGCGGTCCGCTAGTGACTTTCTCCTGTCCATAGTGCTGGCACAGTTCCTCCGTACTGACACCGCACGCGATCAGCGCCGCCAGCACCGAGCCCGCCGACGTACCCACCAGCAGGTCAGCGTCACTCGCGGCTATTCCCAATTCCTTTTCCAGGGCGCTCAAAGCCCCCACGGCCCACGTCCCGCCGAGTACTCCTCCCCCGCCAATCACAATTGCCCGCCGAGACATTAGGAGGCGACCACCCGTAAGTAATTCCCACCAGGCGAGCTCCGTCGCTGTGCAATCGAGGCTCGTAGCCCGACAATTGAGTCACGGATGCTCGCGGCAATCACATCAAGATCTTCCAGTGCATCACGATCTGCCATTAGACCAATACACAGACTTCCGTGGTAACTCGTCAGGCCAATGCTCAGCGCCTGACCCGGTACCAACGGCACACACGGATAGGAAGCGAGCATTTGGGACCCCGCTGCATAAAGGGCATGCTGAGGGCCAGGCACGTTGGTGATTGTGACGTCGTAGGCGCGACGCGTGAGCGTCGATGCCATGCGAGCACCGAGAGCGTGTACCGATGCTGGACCGAAGCCGGCAATGTCAATGATCGCTCGCGCCCCGAGAAATTCACCCATTGGATCCAGGTCAGACATTTGTTCAACCACGCGCATCAACCGATCAATCGGCTCGAATTGTGCCACCGGCAACTCGATGACATAAGCATTAACCGAGCCGCCCAGCGTCGGCTCTTCAACTTTTGAATCCAGGGAAACCGGCACCAGCGCATTGAAACGATCCTGGCCACTTGGTAGGCCATCGCGCCGAATCAGCCAACTTCGTAATGCCCCAGTGAGCACGGTCAAAATAATGTCGTTGACACTGATGCTTTGGGCAGTCAACGCAGATGCAGATTTGCGGACCTCTCGCAGTTCGTCAAGATCAACGTCAACGGAAACGAATCGCCTTTGGGCACCGAGTTTTGCCTTCAACGGCGACCGGGTCCGAAATCGTGCAAGCGAGACTAAATCGTAGATCGCCTCCGTTGCGCCGCTCACCGCGCTACCCACGACGCTTTGAGTACCTGTGAAGGCTTCGGATGCGGTACTCACAACCAGCTCAGCAGCTGCGGTCGGGTGCGCAAATACCTCGGTCACCGATGCGCTCATCAATTCAATTGCCGATGGCTCCGGTGCAGGACGCCAAGAATCTGGAGGACCGACCGATGCCTGGGATTCACTGTCAAGAATCACTTGGGAAATATCGAGTGCCGCGAGCCCATCAACCAATGCTTCATGGCTCTTAGTGACAATCGCGAATCGCCCGCCGGAGAGCCCCTCAATTAAGTACATTTCCCATAACGGACGGGACCGGTCAAGTGGACGGCTCATGAGGCGGGCAACTAGTTCATCGAGCTGTTCGCCATTACCCGGCTTGGGTAATGCGGACCGACGCACGTGATACGACACATCAAATGCGGTGTCATCGACCCACACCGGCCGGAATATGCCAAAGGGAATCTCCTTGACCCGCTGCCGGTAACGCGGCACAAATGCCAAGCGTGCCTTAATCAATTTGACCAGGGTCTCATGCTCAAATCCACCCTCAGATGGCTGAAAAATTGACACGCTCCCAATATTCATTGGCGTCTGCGAGTTCTCAATGTAGAGAAATGAAGCGTCGAGGCTACTTAACCGCTCCACGTGCCACTTCCTTTCGAGTTCCCCATAAACTGTCCGAATCCACGATCTGGATCCCCCACCACGGTGGCGCCGCACACACCGTACTGCCCAAAGCAATGATTTGCGCACTTTGGTGGCATACTCAAACCGTGAAACTTCCCCGCTGGACACACGTGGGCCGCGTGTCAGTAGTTGCTTCCGCTTTGGCTATCGCCTTGATCGGCGGACTTCTCGTGGGGATTGTTGACCGTTCAGACAATGCGGGCGCCAGTGCTGTGACGGTCTCGGCCCAGGACATCGCCACCGAGCCCAGCGCAGCACCCACTCCTAGCG
>DEZY01000051.1:366-4672 GCA_002365735.1 Actinobacteria bacterium UBA3120 | reverse complement strand
CTAGCGCAGCACCCACTCCTAGTGTCGCACCAGTACCTAGCGCAGCACCTATGACTAGCGTGATACCCATACCGAGCCCGACACCCACAAAAACCAAGAAGCCGAAGCCAGCAACGCGGGAACGTAAAGCCAAGAATATTCCCGAGCGACCGTTGGGCAAGCACACCGGTCGACGGATCGTTTACGACAAGGCGCTGATGACCGTGTGGGCCATGAATGAAGCTGATGAAGTTGTCTACCGATTCCCTGTCGTCGGTCGCTGGGATCGACCCGTTAAGGGCAAGTACGAGATTTTTTCGCAGTCAAAGTACAGCGGGAACCCCAACTCAAAAGTCACTTTTGATCATATGACCAGATTTGCCTACGGTAATGATGGCAAAACGGCGATCGGATTTCACAGCATCCCGCTCTACTACGACGGCAGCATGATGCATTCAACCGATCAATTGGGATTACCCATTGCCACCGGCGGGTGCGTACGCATGGCCGCGAAAGATGCTAAGAAACTTTACAAATGGGCTGAGGTCGGTGACACGGTCTACGTGCGCGCGTCCCCGTAATCTTGTATCCGCACACTCCCTAATTGCCTTCGCCAACGGTGCACGGGCATTTTGCTCCCCTAACGTACGTGCATTTTTGACCATTCCTGGCGCATCCGAATCCTGCGGTAAGAAAACCACGTTGAGTTCCGGATCCAGTGCACCACACAGATCTACAAACTGACGTTGTACTTCTCGCACTTGAGTTTTGTGAACACTGTTGACAACAACGCTTTTGCGGGCCCCTGCAAACACCGACCCGTGATCGCTATACGTGTGCGCCAACCTCTGGGCGCCGAGAGCATCGGCTCGCGTCACCAAATACACCTGATCCGCATTCTCTAGAACACTACGCGTGACCAGATGTCGGCGCGGGACCAAAGTGGGCGCCAACTCGATCCGGTCTTCTCCCTCAACGTCGTCCAGCGCCGCGCCAACGTCAATCACGATCTGATCGAAATGTTCACGTGCACGCTCAATAATTTTGCAGAAAGAACCGGCACGTACTTCTGGCCATCTCTGCGGACTCGCCAGACCCGTCATGACCCAAAAATTTGGGCTGATTACCCTGGCACAGTTGGCCAGCGATCTCGAGTCAAGTGCATTTTGTTCGGCATATCGCGTGGCTACGACGATCCCACTGACATCCTCCTCAATCCCCAACGTCAACGCGACCGACGGAGCACTCGTGTCAGCATCAATGAGCAGTACTCGCTCGCCTAAATCCGCTAAAGCCTCAGCTAATCCAATCGCAAAGGTTGTCCGTCCGTGTGAACCGATGGGCCCCCAAATGGCACAGACCTGTCCCAGAGATGTTTGTGGCGGCGGCGGCCACACCGGTGAGCTCGAATGCTCTTGCTTGAGTTTGGCGACCAGATCAAATTCGGGGTGATCGCCCCGAAAAATGCGGTCGGCGTTCCATGTTTCGGCGCGGGATTCTTCAGCGTCACTAAATGCAATCACCGCAACCGATGCAACCTGGGCTTGCAACGTGGACATGATTTCCCTGCTCATGCGTGCTAGTTGCGCGCTGATCAACACGTGGGTACCGGGTACGACGGCGCTTACCGCAAGCAGCTCAGATGCATCAAAGCAGCGTCTTCGCACGACAATTCCACCCGCGCTGGCTAGTGCAAGCAATTCTGCCTCTGCAGGAACACCGTTTAATGCCCAGACCATGTTGAGTGCTCGTGAAGCTTCCCCAAAATTTTCCATTACTGCGCCACCTGCGATTGCGCGGGAACCTTGACCAGATCAATCACACCGCTACGGATCGCCTGCACTAAGTCGGGAACTTGAGCGACGGGCACCAACAGCACTACGCCGATTTCACCACCTGTTCCGACGACATCACTTGCGACTTGGCGAACCGTTAAACCTGAAAGCACCAGGATCGGCGGAGTAAGTGATTGCGTGTCTTGCGAGCTGGACCACACATCAACTTGGTCACCGGAATTCAATCCAATCGGAACGTGCAGTGGGTCGACCGATACGGTGACAATGCGTGAATCTTCCGGTGGGAGTGCGCTAATCGCCTCCACTGGAATAAATTCTCCCACCCCAATTGGTCTCCCCACAATCCCGCTTGGCGGTGTTATCCCTTGTAGGTAGGGCGCTTGAGCACCGTTCAGCGCCACAACTACGGCCTCCAAGTCATTCAATGGGCTTCCTACGGCCAGTTCCGAACTCGCTCGCCATAGCGTCACGGTTTCTTCTCCGGTTGCCATCACCCGCGCTCCAATGAACATTGAACCAATCAAAATGACCACGCCGAGCCACAGTCGAATATCGCTCCATCTCGCTGATCTTCGATTTCTTGGTGTCGCAGATTTCTCTTTTCCCCAACGAATTCGCATTTGGCACCTTTTCGTTTGCTCACTCATTTCTCAGCCGCTGCGCGTCCTGGCAACGGTGACTTCACTATCTCCCCCAAACCAAAATATGCGAAATGGTTATCCACAGGAGGCGGGTGGATGCTGCGCGGGCGCACAAACTTTGGCACTATGTCGCTATGGCCCGTTTTCTCACACTTTCTGATGTCGCTGAGACGCTGAACATCTCATCTGCCCAAACCTACGCATTAGTGCGTTCCGGCGAATTGCCTGCAATCAAAGTTGGTGGGCGTGGCCAGTGGCGTGTGGAGGCCCAAGCGCTCGAGGCATATATTGAAAATATGTACGCCCAGACCCGCGAATTCGTTTCGACCCACCCGTTCGGTAAAGGCGAAGAGGCCGATTAAGCAGCTGTCGCAATTGACACCACCGATCCCAGTGCCACGACTAGCCGCTGGTTGCCGACCTCGTTGTTGTCAATTTCAATGAAGTCGTATCCCACTGCAGCGACGCGCCCGACAATCACCCCAGCATCCTCGAGCCCAGGCACCCGGATCCGAACTCGGTTTCCCCACTGTCGGCGCAACCAGCCACCCTCTCGAAATCCGATTCGCACCCTGCCTAGGGCTTCACTGGCGGGCGCCAGGGCGCGCGGTAGGCCACGCGCTGAGTTAATGCACGAAGTCCGAACTAGCTGCTCGCCTGGCCGCTGGGACTCCCCTTCGCGACACTCCAATAATACAAATTTTTCGGATGCACTTACCTCCTTGAGCGTCCCGAATGTCCGCAACCCAGCAACCATCAAGTCAACGCTTTGCCCGCGTGCCTCGACCAGGCGAGTGGCCAAAGTCATGTCACTCCATTGGGCTTGAGCCAAATCTGCTGCTTCTGCAAGCGCCTCTTGATCCAATTGTGCTTGCACACTTGCTTGGGCCTGCAGCCAGACTTCGGGAATCTCCACCTTGTGATTCTGCGCTGAAGGCCGGTCGGATTGCCAATAAATCTTGTGACCCTGTGGATAAACGCCTTTTCCCGACTCAGTTCCTGCCCAAAAAGTGTTTAAGCATGCCCAAGTTGGGGGAAACACAACTATGAACACGAATGGGTGTCCATTGCCATAAAGATGGTGCCAGCACAGGCTCTGCGCCGTTGTGTACAAGCACCGTCAGCGAGATGCGTCCATGTGAAGAAATCGGAATGGGTTACCAAAATACGTGTCTAGCTAAATCTTGCAGTGGCGGAACAATCAGGACAGTTAAGGGCATGGTTATAGGTGGTCAAAATGATTGGTTCGTCCCGTCCAAGGAAGAGACGCAAATCGCTTATGACAACCGAGCCGTTATCGGTTTGTCAGTGCGCAACAGCCTTAACTATTGGAATTCCAGCTACGGCACGGATAGAAGTAACTATGTGTTCCCGATGCGTAACTTCTAGTCAAGCCCCAGCAGAATGTCTTGAACCATAAGGTCGAGGGTCCCGTCTTTTTCTGAACCCCAGAGATACACGATTCGGTTGTTGCCCATGTCATTTCGGCCGGGTTTATTTGAAATCGTGTGGACACTGCTTGGTATGAGTTTTTTACGTGTTCCCGCGCGGACTATCCGAATGGTGTAGTTACCGGATTGAAGGCCGGCGCCCTCGGTCTCACCGTTTGCTATGGGTTTCATGAGAAGTTCACCGCGTGAGCGAATCCCAACGGTGGGTGCTTGTGCGATATTCCGGAAAGTCATGAGCCCCATGTTCTGGCCAACAGTTCGGGTTCTGTTTGTAAACACGGAGCTGGCTGGGCGATTGGTTGCTGTGGCGTGGAGCGCGAGAGTTCGGTTCTCACCGGCTTGCAGAGTGAGTTTCGAGATTCGAATCAACTGGTTCGACGTCACTCGAGGTAGGCCGGCTGGAACCACCACTATCTGGTAACTGCCGGGCTTGATTGAG
>DEZY01000051.1:0-170 GCA_002365735.1 Actinobacteria bacterium UBA3120 | reverse complement strand
TTGATTGAGCGGGTTTGGAGGTCACCGGCGTTCAGGTCGCGGGCAATTAGAATTTGATTCGCGTAAACGTCGACTCGCTTTGCCGAAGGGATTGAGGAAATCCCCTGAGCGATTGACAGGCTAGCGAGGTCCTTCGGCTGCTGATCTGCATTCGCGGTGGGAACTACCAA
>DEZY01000042.1:21376-21751 GCA_002365735.1 Actinobacteria bacterium UBA3120 | reverse complement strand
AAAGGGACGGATGGGATCAACAAAAAGTCCCTCAAACGGATAAATTCCTCGGCCGAACGAATTGAACGTTATTGTGTAACAGCGGGTAATGACCTGCCAATTGACAACATAAATGCTCGGAGTTAATACGCGCAGTTCTGTGGGGAGATTGGTTTACGCACTCTGACTTGGCGTAAAAGGGTGCGTGGGCGGAAAGGAATGTTCCGGGTCTCGACCGGTGACGTATTTGGCCACCCCGTAGACCGCACCTGCAATCGGCACGGCGATGAGAGCCCCGACGATTCCTAGGGCAATGCTTCCCGCAGCAATCGCTAAAATTATTGCCAGTGGGTGCAAGTTCACCGCTTTGCCCATCACTAGCGGCTGTAACACGTC
>DEZY01000042.1:19603-21118 GCA_002365735.1 Actinobacteria bacterium UBA3120 | reverse complement strand
AGTGGGCCACGTTCGGCGAGGGCGACCACCGCCGCAAAAAATGTGGCGATTGGTGCACCGATCACAGGAACAAATGCTCCGAGGAAGACCACGGCTGCAAGCGCAGGTGCCAGTGGCACTTGAAGGATAATCAGACCAATAAAGACCAAAACCGCATCGGCAAAGGCAATGACAACAATCCCACGGGTATAGCCGGAAATAGAGCCCCATGCGATCCGTCCGGAGACGTTCACCGACTCTGCAACTTCTTTTGGTAGCCAAGACACGAACCAGTCCCAGATTCGATTAGGGGTGAGCAGGAAAAAGATTACTCCGAAAAGAAAGACCGAGCCAGCGATCACCAAGGTTCCAATCGAGCTGAGGGAGTCAAGCAAGCCCACCGCGATCCCCTTTGCTGCAGTTTCACCCCAGGATTGGGCCTGACTGAGCAGGTTGCTGAGGCTCTCATCACTGAGGTTGAGCGGCCCATCCTGTAGCCACTTTTCGATTTCATTGAGCCCCGAGGTCAGGCTTTCCAATAGTTTGGGTCCTTCATCTACCGACGATCTAATCACCATAAAGAGAATGCCGAGGATGGCTGACCCAATAAGCAGTAGGGCTAACAGCATCGAGAGTACTTTGGGCAAAAGCCTGTGAAAAAGATTCATAACTGGCTGGGTCCAGGCGGTGACCAGCATTGCAAAAAATAGTGCAAACACAACCGGAAAAATCGTGTTAAGCGCTAGGACAAATACGCCAAACCCCGCGAGCAGCACCAAGATTCGCCACGTGAAACCTGAGGCCTTCTTGAGTGTGTCGGGGACACCATCTGAAATCTGAGGCTGGTTACGAGCGGTCATTACTCCCTCTTTTCAGTCAATCCGAACGTGTCCTTGTGGTGTCTCAAAGGTAACAGCGTTCACGCCGAATTCATCAGTTTCAGTGTCATTGACCCAAGTAATCAAATCAGTGAGTGGAGCCAGCTCGGTAGCCATAGGTCCCAGATCCTGGGTCGGGCAATTAATCTCCATGCTGAGCACCCTGATGCCGGTGCGTTCACCACCAAATGCGGGATGGTGATCCTCTGGGCTCTCCCATTGCACGAAAAATGGGGATTGCGGGTGCTCAATCGTGTTCAGGACACCAATTTGACGCCAATGCAAGTCCACACCGTCAGGTCGGATTCGGTGTCCCTGGGCTGCGCTTCTCCCCAGTTCTTGCTCTACAGGTGAAAGGTCCGACGTGGACACCACCCAGGACATCCAACCGCCACCTGCCTGCGCCCTTTGGGCCACTGCCCGGCCAAACGGGGCGTTCTGCGCCGAAGGGTGGTCCAGTGCGCTGACGACTTCGATGTACACGCCATTCGCTAGTGGAAGGATGAAGTTTCTGGTGCCAAACGAGGGGTGTCGCCCTCCGTCAATGAATGTGTTTCCCAGATCGACGCCGATCCGTTGGACGACATCAGCGAGTTCATTACTGTGACAGGCGTAGGAAATATGGTCAAGCCGCATGGCGTCATCCTGCCGAATGCCC
>DEZY01000042.1:17893-19441 GCA_002365735.1 Actinobacteria bacterium UBA3120 | reverse complement strand
TAGATGCGTGGAATCCAACGATGTGGAACCCAAGGTATCGATGAGCCCTGGTGGACTGGACAAGAAAAAATCGATAATTCTTGGCGTGGTTGGTCTTGCATTCATTGTGATTATTTTCTGGAAAGTGATTCCTCAAATTGGCAGTTACTCTGAGGCTGCCACCGCGCTCGAGACAATGACCACATCGGCTATGGCGTTGATAGTGGGATGTGTGTTGCTGTACTTGATCACCTACGGATTCCCATTTAAGGCTGCAACCCCAGGCTTGAAATACTGGCGATCACAGCAACTTAACCAGGCTGCATTTGCCATTAGTAATGGCGTTCCAGGCGGTGGCGCTGTCGGACTTGCAGTCCAGTTCGCCATGCTGAGCACCTTTGGAGTGCCTGCAACGAGTGCTACCGCCGCGATTACGGCCGTGGGTGTGTGGAGCACATTTGTTACTTTGCTGTTCCCGGTGTGTGGTGTAGTCACGGTCACGGTGTTCGGCGTCAGTGGGGACAGCCATGCGGCAGCCGGATTCATCGGTTTGGCGGTCCTGGTGGCCCTGGTGGTGACCTTTGTGTTGGTGATGCGCTCGGAGATACTGGCTGCCAAGGTAGGTGTGCTCGCCAACCGCTTAGTCGGCCCCTTCCGCAAGTACATTAAGGCAATTAAAGATCTTGATCTTGCCGCGCCAATCATCAAGTTTCGGGCGGACATGTATGGATTACTCAAACGTCGGTGGGCTGCATTGACCGCGGCCCAAATCTGCGTGTCACTCACCCAATTTTTAATCCTCTACGTTGCACTCAGAGGTATTGAAGGGTGGGACAATGCAGGAACTTCGTTCGCAGCCGCCTTTGCCGCCTTTGCAATTAGCCAACTGGGTCTCATGATCCCGATTACCCCTGGGGGCTTGGGCACCGTTGATGCGGCAATGATTGCCTTGCTGGTGGGCTTTGGTACTTCCGTGGGTGATGCCACAGCCGCGGCACTTGTCTGGCGCGCTGCTAGCTTTATTCCACAGATCCTGATCGGTGTGATTGCTCTGGTGGCCTGGTACCGAAAGGCCGGCCAGGCATTAGCGAAGCCCACATCCGCTAGTTCTCCTCATTCGGTGGTGTCGGGCCAGCCAGGGTCCCAGACGTAAAGTTGCTACACCCCCGATGCAGTGTCCTGCTGGTCCCTCGACATGGGCATCCACTATTGTTGGGTCAACCCGGTCGTCGCGGGAGGGGAAGCCTTCGGCGGCCGGGTCTTTTCATTTAGTTCATCGAAAATAATTATGAACGGGTATTCGTTGAAATGATTCACATGCAAGCCAAAGAATGGAAATCATTTGTCGCTGTGGGTGACAGTTTCACAGAAGGTGTAGCCGATCAGGGGATCAACAATTCCTACTACGGTTGGGCTGATCGTTTAGCCGCACAACTCGCAGATAGTTATTGCACCACGCAGGAGCCACTGCGATATGCGAACCTGGCAATCCGGGGTCGGTTACTGACGCAGATGCTCGCCGAGCAAGTTCCCAGGGCCCTTGAGTTGAAACCAGAACTGGTCTCTTTC
>DEZY01000042.1:12280-17759 GCA_002365735.1 Actinobacteria bacterium UBA3120 | reverse complement strand
CTGGTCTCTTTCGCCGGTGGGATAAACGATGCAATGCGTGGGTCATTTGACCTGGATATAAAGGCAACACAAATTGAGCGTGCGGTGCGTGATCTTCGATCAAGTGGCAAAGACGTGTTGCTTTTCGCATTTGGTGACCCGGGCCGCACTTCCAAAGTCATGGGGCTCATTGGAGATCGATTTGCCGGCCTAAGGTCTGCAACTGTGGCAATCGCTGAGGAATATGGCTGCTATCTGGCGGATTTTTGGGATGTTGAGATTTTCGATGACCCACGAATCTGGGACGCTGATCGGCTGCACCTGAATCCCAAAGGGCATGCTTTGGTGGCTAGTGCGGCCATGCAAGCGCTGGGTTGGGGCAATTCGGACTGGATGCGAAGCGCGGGCGAGACATACACACCGGCGCTGTCTACACGGATGCTGGGGCACGCGTCTTGGACGAAAAATCACGGTTGGCCCTGGATGAGCAGGCGGATTCGGGGAGTGTCATCCGGTGATGGTGTTTCGGCAAAGTATTGGGATTACATAGAGCTTTCTCCTCGCAAGTGATAGTTGCGAAGGCCGGTTCCTGCACAGCTGTGACAAGTGCGTCAGCGCTTCCACATGAGCGCGTTGGCAGTTCCCAAGGTGTATTGCGGGCACGAGATTTATCCCATGAACCCAATTGCACGCACGCATAGTCAAAGAATTGAAATTGCACAGGGAACCCTTGCCAATCTAGTCAAATCATTTGGCTTCTATCCGGCGGATAGTCTCATTATCGAATGGATGAAATCAGGTGAGTTGGTTCTCACCCAAAGGGCCGACATGCAGGAGTTCCTAGAGCCCACGGATTTGAGCAGATCCGATCTGGAACTCTTCGTTGAACCTGGTCGGATCTACCACGCGGATCAGGCGATCGTTTTGGCGTGCCTGGACCACATGGACGAGCGAATCTACTTGGGCGTCGACGCGGTTGAAGGAGTGCTTGCCGAATACGAAATTGATTTGGCGGAGGTTTTTGTGTTCGCCGGTGATCGCGTGTATTCGCGCGACTGTGGTGAAAGGTGTGATCCACACCTGGTGCGCGTGGAGAAGCAGATTAGTCGGGTGATTCGGGCAAACGGATGTGAAAGCGATTCGTCAATGTTCATTGACGCGGAGGCGTTTCCGGAAGCACCTAGTGCAGAAGATCTATCGCCCTGGCGGGCATCCGAGAGCGCATTCGTGCAACAGTTGTTGGGTCATGGGTGCGCGAGTGCGGCTACAGTCGAAATAGGCCGCATGGTCGTGGCATTGGAAGACATCAGGATCCGAGATTCAATTTTGTGGGACCTGGCTAATGGGGTGTACGAGCCCGAGTCCGTGGCGGAGTCGCTGAGTAAATTACTGCCTCGACTGGACGCAAATCACGGCGCGGCATTAGCCACGACGGCAGCAATTTGCTGGTGGCTTCATGGCAATGGCGCGATGGCAAACATCTGCATCGCGCGCGCATTATCTGACTCGCCCCATTACTCATTGGCAAGGATAATTCGGTCCGCCTTAGATTACGCGCTCCCACCAGAATTTTGGCTTGAGAGCGTGTACGAGCTCACCCGCCAAGAATGCTTGGCCGGTGTTGATGTGGCATTTTAGGCAGTATGTGGGTATAGTCACGCCTAGGTCAAGAGTCCAGCGTTAAGCCCCGGCTAGCTAGACGGCAACCCTCCAACCGCGGTGGGGTGCTCCCGGTGGAGACCTGGCCACGTGTTTTGTGGCAAGCGCGGGCCTTGCAAAAGGCGAGGCCCCAGAGGGATTGAGGGCTGCCATGTGTTGTTTATCTTGTTGTTGTCAAAGCACCTCCACCTGAGTTAGAGCACGCGTGCTCGGCGCAGACACAGGCGGAAAAGGTGCATATATGCGTCTGACCAACAAACCAAATACAAATCTTAGGGAGAAAAATAATGAGCGATCAATGGACTTTTGATACAAAGCAAATACATGCGGGACAGAGCGCCGACGAGGCTACGGGTGCTCGTGCACTACCCATTTATCAGACGACATCTTATGTTTTTAAAGACACTGAGCACGCGGCTAACCTTTTTGCACTGAAGGAATTGGGTAATATTTACACCCGAATCATGAACCCCACTCAGGCAGCGGTTGAGGATCGAATCGCGGCTCTTGAAGGTGGCGTGGGTGCATTGTTGGTGGCGAGCGGCATGGCTGCGGAAACCTTGGCGATTCTTAATGTCGCTGAAGCCGGTGACCATATTGTGTCGAGCGCAAGTTTGTACGGAGGCACCTACAACCTGTTCCATTACACACTGCCCAAGCTGGGAATCGAAGTTTCATTCGTTGAAAATGCGGATGACCTGGAATCGTGGAAAGCGGCAATCCGACCAAATACGAAGGCTTTTTATGGTGAAACACTGGCTAATCCGAGAAATGACGTACTCGATATTTCTGGGGTTGCATCGGTTGCGCACGAGTTCGGGGTCCCACTGATTGTTGACAATACCGTCGCATCTCCGTATCTGATTACCCCGATTGATTTTGGTGCAGACGTGGTCGTGCATTCTGCTACGAAATATTTGGGTGGTCACGGAACAGCTGTAGCTGGTGTAATCGTCGACGCCGGTAAATTCGACTACGCCAAGTACCCCGAACGCTTTCCCAACTACAACCAACCCGATCCCAGTTACCACGGGTTGGTCTACGCCCGAGACCTTGGCGTTGATGGGGCATTTGGAGTGAACCTTTCCTTCATTCTCAAGGCCCGGGTTCAGTTGCTCCGCGATCTGGGAGCTGCGGTATCACCGTTCAATGCGTTCCTGATTGCCCAGGGGATCGAAACCTTGTCATTGCGTTTGCAGAGGCACACCGAAAGTGCACTCAGTGTTGCGCAGTGGCTGGAGAAACGGCCGGAAGTTGTGTCAGTTAACTACGCTGGCTTGCCATCGAGTCCGTGGTATTCAAATGGGCAGAAGTACGCTCCAAAAGGAACAGGTGGCGTCCTCAGCTTTGAGATAGTTGGTGGGATCGAGGCAGGTAAAAAGTTTGTCGAGGGTCTGGAATTGCATAGTCATGTTGCCAATATTGGCGACGTGCGCAGCCTGGTCATCCATCCTGCATCCACCACTCACTCGCAGTTGAGCGAGAAGGAGCAGCTTGCTGGTGGAGTAACACCAGGATTGGTGCGCCTAGCGGTCGGCCTGGAAGGCCTATCCGACATTTTGGCTGATTTGGAACTTGGATTTGCGGCGGCCCAAAAGTAAATGCCCACGCAATACGGAGCTCTAAGTTACGAAGGCAACCCTCCCGCCAGCGCAGCGTGGCGGGAGGGTTTTCCGCCGGGGGAAAGGCTCTTTTTCGAGTTTGGCCCATTTACCACTGATACTGGATTCGAATTCGAGCAGATTCGGGTTGCATACCAGACGTGGGGCGCGCTAAATCCCGAGGCGAGTAATGCGATTTACATCGCACATGCACTGACGGGCGACTCACATGCCACCGGAGCAGCCGGACCTGGGCACAGCACTGGTGGTTGGTGGAATTCACTGGTGGGCCCCGGTGCTCCGATCGATACAGACAAATACTTCGTCGTGTGCGCCAACGTGCTGGGCGGTTGCCAGGGGACAACTGGGCCGTCCAGTCTTGCCCCCGATTCACAAGCGTGGGGATCGCGTTTCCCCGTAATCACGATTGCGGACATGGTGCAGGTCGAGTACCAGCTGATGCAATACCTCGGATTTGAGTCCTATGCGCTGATGCTGGGTCCCTCATTAGGTGGAATGCGGGTCTTGGAATGGATGGTGCGGTATCCCGAAGCGGTTCGAGGCGGTCTTGTGCTGGGTTCGACCGCGGCGGTAAGTGCCGACGAAATCGGAATACATGCGATCCAGCTCGCGGCGATCGAGCTGGACCCACATTTCCAGGGCGGTGATTACTACGACTCTCCCGTGGGGCCCGTTGCCGGCATGGGATTAGCTCGACGAATAGCCCACTTGACTTACCGCAGCGAAAGCGAGCTCGACACCCGTTTTGGTCGCAGCGCGCAGGGGGAGGAGTCGCCAGCAAGCGGTGGTCGCTTCGCGGTCGAATCGTATTTAGACCACCATGCGAACAAGCTTGCGCGGCGCTTTGATGCCAATACCTATATCGCTCTTACTCGAGCGATGAGCCTATTTGACTTAGGCGAGGGACGCGGGGGAGTGGAACGTACGCTGGGAACAATTACTGCGCCACTGACCGTGGTGGGAATTGATTCTGATCGACTATTCCCGCTTAGATTGCAACAAGAGATTGTGGACTTAACCCCGGGGGCGGATCAATTGCACATCCTCGAGTCCGTAGTCGGCCACGATGGTTTCTTAGTCGAAGAAGAGCAGGTTGCCCGATTCGTTCGTCATGCGCTTAGCCGGATTGAAAACCCCGCACCGACAGTTGAGAAAATGGTTTTCCACAGCTAAAAACCACACCTTGATCTAGCTGCTGCTGCAGATCAGAATCAGGGGGTGAGCAAAAATCGTTTTCTGGCATTGACGCTGATCTTCAGCAGTGCTGCATTAGTCCTCGCATCCTTTAGCGTCAACGTTGCGGCAGGCCATGCAAATCCTGACGTGGTGGCAGATCAAGAGCAGGTGCGTTACCAGGGAAGCGGAGGACTGATTCTTCCTGCGACCGTGGACACGGGCGCTCGCAATGAGCTGATCCGATGCCGTGGGTGCGGCTGGAAGCTTACGGCGGCCTGCGTGCCCGGGCCCAATAAATATTGCGATGCTGCAATCAGGGGGTGCCCGGGACTCATTGACCACGTCCGGGTGTGGTTCAGGCCCGAGGGTGGGGATTGGCGGGAGGTCGATCGGATTTGCCTCACCCACTATGAGGTAAGCACCGTGGCGGGCGTTGAAAAGCGGATCGCGGAGAACTTCACCCGATACGTCCCCGATCAAGCAGCGCGCTGCTGGCCGGCTCAAGGCGCGGTCACGCATCTTCCATTGCTGTGTGAATCGGGCCAATCCGCCACGCAGGTGCGTTGGCGTGTGCCGATCGCGGGCTTTAGCGTTGCGATAACGGCTGTTCCGTCTTGGCGCTGGGATTTTCCCGGTCGCGTCCTGGACACAGGGCAAAGCGGCGGCCCCTACCCCAACAAGGCGATTTCACATACCTTCCCGATAGCGGGTCGCAAAAATATCGAGGTCACGACCAGATGGGCGGGCGAATTCACCGTGGACGGTCTCGAACCGGTCGCTATCGAGGGTGATCTACTGCAGCGATCCACTCTCGGCGTGACCATTGGTCAGGCTAAGGCTCGTTTACGCTGCCCCGGCGCAGGACAATGCTGACCGGCGTGCCAAGATAGAACGCCCGAACAAGCCAACTGGCTTGACTCGGGCACTTGTTATGGGTCATCGGCGAAAGGGCACCCACTCTCACATGGCAGCTGCAGCGAAAAAGACAACTACCGCTAAGAAAACCGCATCTAAGCCCACAGCGCCGAAAAAGGCTGCGCCGA
>DEZY01000042.1:9116-12084 GCA_002365735.1 Actinobacteria bacterium UBA3120 | reverse complement strand
AAGGCTGCGCCGAAAAAGGCTGTGTCGAAAAAGGCTGCGGCTAAACCGATCAAGAAGGCCGCCCCAGCAAAGAAAACAGCGGTTAAGGCGTCGGTTGCAAAGAAGTCGGCCCCGATCAAAAAAAGTGCGCCGGCCAAGAAGACCGTCGCTAAATCCGCGGTCAAGCCGGTTAAACCTGCCAAGGCGGGTGTAAAACCTGGCAAGGACGTGCTCGTTGAGGTTATTGCCACCGAACAGGGAGTAGTTGAAGTGACCCCGTCGGGGGAGCCAGATCTCAAGGTGGCGGCTGAACTGGAAAAGGGTTTGGAGTCTGACCTAGAAAAGGATCTTGCTGGAGTCGCGAAAGAAGAGCCGGTAGGCGCAGCTGAAGACTCTGGACGCTTCGTGATTTCACACGTTGATGAAAGTGACGAGCCCGTGCAAACCGTCACCGTTGCCGGCGCAACCGCCGACCCGGTCAAGGACTACCTGAAGCAAATTGGCAAGGTCCCCCTGCTTAACGCGGAGATGGAAGTTGACCTCGCGAAACGCATTGAGGCGGGACTTTTCGCTGAAGAGATGCTCAACGAGGGCGCCAAGATGGACAAGAAAACCCGTCTTGACATGGAATGGATCGCAACAGATGGACGCAGAGCTAAGAATCACTTGCTCGAAGCGAACCTACGTCTGGTGGTCTCACTAGCAAAACGCTACACAGGGCGAGGAATGCTGTTCCTCGACCTTATTCAAGAAGGCAACTTGGGTTTGATCCGTGCGGTTGAAAAATTCGACTACACGAAAGGCTACAAGTTTTCCACCTACGCAACCTGGTGGATTCGACAGGCGATCACCCGAGCAATGGCTGACCAGGCCCGCACTATCCGAATCCCAGTGCACATGGTTGAAGTGATTAACAAGCTAGCTCGAGTCCAACGTCAAATGTTGCAGGACCTGGGTCGGGAGCCAACCCCTGAAGAACTCGCCATGGAACTGGACATGACGCCTGAGAAGGTTGTTGAAGTTCAAAAGTATGGCCGTGAGCCAATCTCCCTGCACACGCCGTTGGGTGAAGAGGGCGACAGCGAATTCGGTGATCTGATTGAGGATTCAGAAGCAATCGTGCCCAGCGACGCTGTGTCATTCACCCTTTTGCAGGAGCAACTCGAGTCGGTTCTTGACACCCTCTCAGACCGCGAGGCAGGGGTGGTGCGGATGCGTTTCGGACTCACAGATGGGCAGCCGAAAACGCTCGATGAAATCGGTAAAGTGTATGGAGTTACACGTGAGCGGATTAGGCAAATAGAAAGTAAGACAATGTCTAAGTTACGCCACCCAAGTCGCTCGCAGGTATTACGCGACTACTTGGATTAGGCTGCTAGGGGCGTTCGTTTAGGCGATGCAACTCGTCAGTCAGTTTTACGACCTTGGGCCGCAGGGCTGCTTCGTGGTTACTCCAGTGGTGGCCGCAAAACAATAAGGCGGAACCACCCGGAAGTTCGGCTAGGACGTAGGCCTGAGCCCCACATCGGTCACATCGATCGGTGCTCGACAAAACCGGAGCGTCAAGTGTTGGGGTGCTGGTATCTGACATGGCATTATTTAAGCATGGAATTAGGTCCGCACACACTCAGACTCGCTTAGGTTCGCCAACAGCGAAGTAACTCGGCGGTGGCCATGGGTGTGATTCATTCCCACGATCTGGGCTTGGCTCAGACTAGATTAGGGCAGTGGCTAAAGTGAAATCTCAAGGTGTGGCATCAGGGGAATACACAGCAAAGAATCTGGCGGTTCTCGAGGGACTGGAAGCGGTACGCAAACGCCCTGGGATGTATATCGGCTCCAATGACTCCCGAGGTTTGATGCATTGTTTGTGGGAAATCGTAGATAATGGTGTTGATGAGGCCCTTGCCGGATTTTGTACCGAAATCTCGGTGACTTTGCTTGCGGACGGATCCGCAGAGGTCCGCGACAATGGCCGGGGGATTCCCATTGACGTTGAAAAACGGACAAAACTCACGGGAGTAGAGGTCGTCATGACCAAGCTTCACGCTGGTGGAAAATTCGGCGGTGGGTCCTACGCTGCATCGGGCGGGCTGCACGGCGTTGGTGCATCGGTGGTGAACGCATTGTCGTCCAGACTTGATGTGTCGGTCCTGAGAAGCGGGAAAGTGCACTCAATGTCTTTTCGTCGTGGGGTACCGGGGAATTTTGATAGCGAAGGCCCCATGGGCGCTTTTTCAAAAAAAAGTGGGCTCAATGTCACTGGAAAAACGCCCCGGACTCACACGGGGACGATTGTGCGCTGGTGGGCAGACCACGAAGTGTTCACAAAAGACGCGGAATATGATCGACAGGCACTGCGCGAGCGCGCGTTACAAAGTTCGTTCCTGGTCCCAGGCCTGGTTCTTCGCTTAATCGATCAACGCGATCCCACGGATCTGTGGCAGGAGACATTCCAACACAAGGGGGGAATCTCCGAATACGCCACTCACCTCAATGACGGTGAGGCAATCGGGAGTGTTATTCGGCTTTTCGGTTCGGGCCATTTCGCGGAAACAGTGCCGGTGCTCGACGACCAGGGGCACATGACAAGCCAGGAGGTGCAAAGGGAGCTGGCCGTTGATATTGCACTGCTGTGGAATACCGGTTACGAATCGATCCTTCGCTCCTTTGTCAACGTAATTGCGACCCCCAAGGGCGGAACCCATGTGGTGGGGCTAGAGCGCGCTCTCACAAAAGTTTTTAATGAGTACCTCAAAAATGCGAAGATTCTGAAAAGCAGTGAGGACAACGTTACTAAGGAGGATCTGAGTGAAGGTCTCACCGCGGTAGTGGCAATCCGCCTTGCAGAGCCTCAATTTGAGGGTCAGACAAAAGAAGTGCTTGGGACGCCTGCCGCAACTCGAATAGTGTCGGCCGTAGTCGCCAAAGAGATGGCAAAATGGTTGAAAACTCCACCTAGAGGAGAGAAAGCAACGGCGCGAACTGT
>DEZY01000042.1:7739-8995 GCA_002365735.1 Actinobacteria bacterium UBA3120 | reverse complement strand
AGAAACTCCAAGTATCAGGCACTTCTTCCCATCAGGGGCAAAATCCTTAATGTGCAGAAGTCCTCGCTCTCTGACATGCTCAAAAATGCCGAGTGTGCATCGATTATTCAGGTCATTGGTGCTGGCTCTGGTCGGTCTTTTGATCTGGATCAAGCGCGTTACGGGAAAATCATTTTGATGTCGGACGCTGACGTCGATGGTGCACATATCCGCTGTCTACTTCTTACCTTGATTAACCGATACATGCGTCCGCTTCTGGAAGATGGGCGGGTATTCGCGGCTGTTCCTCCGCTGCATCGAATTGAAGTGATCAACGCTGGCAGTAAGGCCAATGAGGTGATCTACACTTATTCGGATCAAGAAATGAAAACGGTCATTGCAGAATCGCATAAAAAAGGCAAGCGGGTCAAAGATCCGGTACAAAGGTACAAAGGCTTGGGAGAGATGGACTCACATCAATTGCGGGAAACCACAATGGACTCGGGGCGCCGAACACTTCGACGCATGAAGGTCTCCGACGCAGAAGAGGCGTCTGACGTCTTCAACTTACTGATGGGATCCGAGGTTGCGCCGCGTAAGGAGTTCATTGTGTCCGGGGCACAAAATATCGATCGGGAAAGGATCGACGCATGAGTGAACACAATGCCGACTTCGGGTCGAATTTCTCGGATATTTTGGTTGCCAATGAACGCTACGCGTCCTCATTTAGACAAGCTCACCTCACCGGAGTAGCGCGAGAAGGCCTCGCGGTTGTCACTTGCATGGATTCGCGGATCGATCCACTTTCTCTTCTGGGGATGCAACCCGGTGACGTGAAAATCCTGAGAAATGCAGGAGCTCGCGTCACCGACGACGTATTGCGAACTCTCGTGCTGGCCAATCACCTTCTGGGCGTGAATCGAGTGCTCGTCATGCCGCACACTGACTGCCGAATGGCTTCAGCAGACGAGGAGCAAATGCACGCTGCAATTTTTGAGGCCTCTGGGATAGATTCACGCGGCATCGAAATTCGGACGGTCTCAGATCAGTACGCCGCTTTAGCCCAGGACGTGACCCGGATCCGCGCCTATCCATTGTTATCAAAGGAATTGGTCGTCGGAGGAGCCATTTTCGATGTCCAGACCGGTCGCCTGATTGTACAAGATGTGTAGATTCGAAGCAGGGGCGAGAAATACGTGAGAGTGGCCGTAATTGGAGCGGGCCCATCGGGAATCTATGCCGCAGAGCACTTGGCAACCCAGTATCACGTGGAAGTC
>DEZY01000042.1:4830-7605 GCA_002365735.1 Actinobacteria bacterium UBA3120 | reverse complement strand
TCTATGCCGCAGAACACTTGGCAACCCAATATCACGTGGAAGTCGACGTTTTTGATGCACTACCGGTGCCATTCGGTCTAGTTCGCTATGGCGTGGCTCCGGATCATTTCTCGATCCGCTCTGTGCGCGACAAACTCGCGCAAACATTTGACAGCCCACTGGTTCGTTTTTGTGGAAATGTATGTATCGGTCGCGATCTCATGCCTTCTGACCTGCAAGATCACTACGACGCTGTCGTGTACACCTACGGGGCATCCCTTGATCGGGAACTGGGAATCCGCGGCGAAGGCCATCGGATGAGCATCGCGGCAACGGCATTTGTTCGCTGGTACACGGGTCACCCGGACGCAATTGATTTCACGGATTACTTGTCCCAAGCAACTGATGTCGCCGTGATTGGACTGGGCAATGTTGCAGTTGACGTCGCTCGGATTCTGAGTAAGTCGGCGACTGAACTTGAGCAAACAGATATCCCCCAACATGTCCTCGATGCGCTGTCGCACAGCACAGTTCGCAGGGTGCACATTGTCGGCCGGAGGGGACCGGCCAATGCCACTTTCACCACAAAAGAACTGAAAGAGTTGGGCGAGATTCCTGGAGTGGACGTGGTGTTAGATCCCAGAGATCTACCCGATGACTTCGCACATGCTAGTGGAGGGAACAAGGTAGTAACCCGCAATCTTGACGTCATGGCCGAGTGGTCACAACGGGAGGCACGCGCGGATCGAAACATTGAATTTCACTTTTATTGCGCACCGCGCAATATGGATTTGGACAATGGCGTTCTGGTGGTGGAAACGATGCAGATTGATTCGCAGGGGCGGCTCACCCCAACCGGTGGGAGCGAGGAGATTGCGGCGGACTTGGTTATTCGCAGTATCGGATATCGGGGGGAGGGTCTACCGGGCGTCCCATTTGATGAGGACACCAACGTAATTCCCAGTGTTGATGGCGCGGTGATCGGTCTTGAGAATTGTTATGTCGCAGGGTGGATTAGGCGTGGTCCATCAGGAATTATTGGTACCAATAAGAAGGATGCCGTGGCGAGCATCAATACTCTTTTCCAGGATCGCAATGAAACGCAAGTTTCCAGTGCTGCACAGATTGATCAGCTACTGCAGCATCGTCACATTGATGTTATTGATTTTGAGGGTTGGAAGCGAATCGATGCCCGGGAAAAGGAATTGGGTGGCACGCGCAATCGAGACCGGACCACGATCCATGACCGTCAAGATTTGATTGACATTGGGTTAGGCCGTTAACCACCTAATTCTGACCACTTAATCCCACAACCGAGTGAGGGAGCGCCGCCGGTGAAGGTTGTTCCCTTAGCAGCACACTCGACAGCCGCTCTCAAGTACTCTCCAGTAATCGCAGTGTCACTGTTCGGTCGTGATGAATCAAATGCGCCTCGATAGATCAGGGTGGAGTCGGGTGCGAAGACGAAGAAATCGGGAGTGCAGACCGCCCCGAATTGCTGGGCCACAATCTGGTCCGAGTCAATCAAATATGGAAAGTTCCATTGGGCGCGGACCCGTTGTTCGAGCAATCCATCAACGTCATCTTCTGGATACGCTTGGGTGTCATTGCTGCAGATTGCGATCCATGAGACCGCAGAGAGCTCGCGGGCGAGCCGCCCTACTTCTTGTTCGATCCACAAAACGTAGGGGCAATGATTGCAGCTGAAAAACACGACGCTGATCGCACCATCAGTGAGCTTCGCAAGTGATCGGGTAACCCCGCCCAGATCAGGAAGACTGATCGCTGGCGCGCGCGCTATGTCGGTGTGATCAGACTGGATTGGCATCTAGCTCCTTCCGACTAGTCTGAACGTGGTGCTCTGCTTTTGCTCGGCTCCACACGAAGTTACCTGCTGCGCCACGGTTTGCTCGACTATGAATGTCTCGGTCTCCTCGCCGATGCCCACCTCGAATTCAATCCCACTGCCCACAGCAGCGGATGAGCGAAATTCAGCCGCGACCGGCCACAAGTGGGCCTGAATCACCTGTTGTGCAGGGGAGAGAGAGGTGCTTCCCCGGACGTATCGCGAGTCAACGGTCTGGTCGGCGAGAAGCCGTTGTACCGAGGCTGCGTCTAGGCGTCCCAGGGCTAAATTCCGTGGGAGCCACAGTCCGGTGGGTGCGAATCGATGACCACCGAGATGACTGCATTCCAAGATTCTTGTAAATTGCTCGGGGGAGAGCGATTTTGCGCACTCGGAGATCAGGTCCCTGCCAAAAGTTGCGCAGCATTGGTCGCGCTTGCCGTTCGTACAAATCAGCAGCATCTGCCCACAGAGATGGGCGCCACCCAGCTCTGGTAAGCCGTTGGTGGTTAGGGTCCCTTGACGTAGCTGGTCACCACCGTCAGAGAACCAATAGGTGCTATTGGGATAGGTCGGTGCGTGTTGTGGTGTGCGAGCCAGGAGGATCTTGCAATCGTATTCTTGGGCCCACATATGCAATTCCGGTGGAACGAGCGTGTCAACCGGCCGATCGCCCCAAGCTCCTTGATGTAACAGGATTAGCCAAGACGAGGCAGTGGGCGCAGTTCCCGCCAGCGCGGATTGAGCATTGATCACACTGCAGGGCACGGTTACTGACACGACTTAAGATTCTAACCGGATCACAATCGGTCCGCCCAACGCATCAATCGGGTGGGTAAGCGGGATACCGGTTCCGTCTCGTTTACCGTCAGATTCGGGCAGATACGCGGGTGTTCCACTCGCGGTCGCGGCTCTTGCCGGAGCTGGGCCACACCACGCCCGCGAGAGCG
>DEZY01000042.1:0-4730 GCA_002365735.1 Actinobacteria bacterium UBA3120 | reverse complement strand
ACGCCCGCGAGAGCGTGTCCTCACCGGACCGGAACTTATGTGCCCGAACGCCTGCCGTTGCGCGTCCCTTGCCCGGATATTCACCAAAATCGGTGACCTTGCCGTTTCCTGACTCGGTTCCTGGAAGTGCCTGACTCGAACCGGACACCGTGACGACAACATTATCGCAACTCGCCTCAACAACCCCGAAAAAGATAACCGGGGAGTCGGGGGACTTGATTCCAGCAACCCCGCCTGCAGAACGCCCTTGAACACGCACGGCTGAAGCTGGGAAATGCAATAATTGTCCGGCGGCAGTAATAAACACCAACTCCGATTCGGCGGCATGGCGTTCATCTAAGGCAACCGCGGCGACTACAGCGTCTCCCGGATCCAGACTGATGACATCCCACACGGGGCGCCCAATCGGGTATGTCGATGCCAGTCGTTTCACCGATCCGTTTCTGGTGCCCAATACGAACGGGGAGTCGAGGTGGAGAACTGCGACGGGGGATTCGGCTGACTCGAGAGAGAGAAAGGCGCCAATTGGTGCGCCGCCGCTGAGTCCGGGTATACCCGACGTGGGTGGAATAGCAGGGACGTCAACGACGGAAATTCGGTGTAGATTCCCCAATGAGGTTAACACTCCAAGTTCACCCCGTGAGGTGCCGCGCGCACTAGAAATCACGACATCGTGGCTGGTTCGTTGACTCGATTCACCAGTGCTCACCGAAGATGTACGGGCAATCAAGCCGGTGCTGGAAAGCAAGACGACACAGTCTTCGTCCGCGATCTCAAGGGAAGTATCAGCGGCGATGGACGGGGTTCCGGTTGCCTCGAGTAACAGGGTTTTGCGCGGACTCGAATGCGCCGCACTCACTTGCGCCAATTCCGAAGAGACCAAAGCGCGAAGGCTCGATTCGTCTTCGAGGAGCGATTCCAAGGCCGCAATAGTTGATCGAAGTTGATCCGACTCCTTATCCAACTCAATTCGCGAAAACTTGGTGAGCCGTCGCAGGGGCATTTCCAAAATATAATTCGTCTGAATTTCAGTGAGGTCAAAAATTTCCATCAGACGAGTTCGTGCTGCCGAGGTGTCGTCACTGTCGCGGATCACCTGAATTACTTCATCGATGTCAGCAATGGCAATGAGCAAGCCATCAACGAGATGCAGACGGCTAGCTGCAACTTCTTTGCGGTAACGGCTTCGTCGAGTGACCACGTTGATTCGGTGATCAATGAACACCTCGATGAGATGCTTGAGCCCCATGGTGACCGGCTGTCCGTCAACGAGCGCTACAGCGTTGATATTAAACGAGTCTTCCATTGGCGTGAGTTTAAAAAGTTGTTCCAGAACCGCTTCGGGAGAAAACGCACTCTTACATTCGATCACAAGATTAAGCCCGGAATCCCCATCGGTGAGGTCCACGATGTCGGAAATACCCTGGAGTTTCTTGGCTACGACCAGGTCTTTAACCCGTTCGATAATCCGCTCAGGGCCGATGTTGGCGGGAAGCTCAGTGACGACGATTCCCCGCTTCCGCGGGCTGATCTGGTCAATTTTTGTGCGCGCCCGAACCCTAAATGCGCCCTTACCCGTCTCGTAGGCATCACGAATGCCCCCAAGCCCAATGATTACGCCACCTGTTGCGAAGTCTGGACCAGGGATAAAGGTCATGAGCTCATCGAGTGTGGCTTTGGGGTGGTCTAAGAGAAATCTGGTGGCATTAATCACTTCAGCGAGATTATGGGGCGCCAAATTGGTTGCCATTCCTACCGCAATTCCACTTGCTCCATTTACTAGCAAGTTCGGAATTGCAGCCGGCAGCACAAGGGGTTCGATTTCGCGGCCGTCGTAATTGGGTGCGAAGTCGACGACATCCTCGTCGATTCCAGCAGTCATCTCAATTGCGCTCTGGGCAAGCCGCGCCTCGGTGTAGCGCATCGCGGCTGGGCCGTCATCGATTGAGCCGAAGTTACCGTGACCATCAATTAGGGGAATGCGTAATGAAAAGGATTGGGCCATACGAACCAATGCGTCATAAATTGCGGAATCACCATGGGGGTGCAGTCGACCCATTACTTCACCTACAACGCGTGCGCTCTTAACGTGCCCGCGATCGGGGCGCAATCCCATCTGGTTCATCTGAAACAGAATTCTGCGTTGCACTGGCTTTAATCCATCACGTGCATCGGGTAGGGCGCGCGAGTAAATAACCGAGTAGGCATATTCCAAGAATGAGTCGCGCATTTCGTCAGCGACATCTATGTCAATGATTCGCGAAGAACCGAGACCAGAGTTTCTTTTCGCGGCCATGTGTCGGACGGTGTCCTCTCAAAGTGAAGCCCCTGCAGGCACTGTTTATCCGGTGAATGTGGTGGCTTCCACCTGACGCAACACCGGGACTACAAGACTAGTGCCTGCTGGCAGAGAAGTCAGGATATGGCTTCCTGCGAGGCACGGATCGAGATAGTTGGCCAGCCCCGCGGTGGCCTAAGCCTGCTCTAGCCTGGGAGAAATCTGTGACGACATGGTTGAACGACACGTGCAGTGCGGTCAACTATCAACTGTGCGTGCACGAGCACTATGCCCGCGTTGCGGTGCCAGAATCCGCAACTGCAATCCTCGCTGCCAGTTCCGCATTTCGAACGATGATCTCGGTATTGACCACCAGGCTTTGTCCATGGGTTGCCCGGTGAAAGTGATCGAGTAGAAAAGGTGTTACATCTTTGCCCGTGATCTTTTTCGAATCCGCGAGTTTCAAGCCTTCAGTGAGAACTTGATCATGTAGATCCGGATCTAATTGATTACCCGCGGGTAACGGGTGCGCGATCACAAGTCCCGATCTGATTGAGAGATCTCGGCGTGTCGCCATAACATCGGCAATCTCAGAAGGGTCAGAGAGTGACCAGTCGACGGTGATGCCTGAGTCACTCAGGTAAAAACCGGGGAACTGGTGGGATCCGTAGACAATTACTCCTACATTCAGTGTTTCCAGGCGCTCCAAGGTGGCGCCAACGTCCAGGATTGACTTAACTCCGGAGCACACAATCGTGATGGGTATTTGGCTTAATGCGGTCAAGTCTGCCGATTCATCCCAACTTTCGCGCGCATGGCGATGCACGCCACCCAGTCCACCGGTGGCGAATACGGTAAGGCCAGCGAGGTTGGCCAGGTGACTTGTGGCAGCGACGGTGGTCGCCGCAAAACCCTTGCGGGCCGCAACAGTGCCAAGATCGCGGATACTGGTTTTAACGACGTCGTCTCGGGTGGCAATTTGCTCCAAATCATCGTCACTGAGACCAATATGTACCCGACCTTCTAACATCGCGATGGTGGCCGGCACCGCGCCTCGTGAGCGAACCGTCTCCTCGACATCTCTGGCAACACGCAGATTTTCAGGTCGAGGGAGTCCGTGGCTAATAATCGTGGATTCCAGGGCCACGATGGGTGCACCCCCATCCAGAGCGGCCGACACCTCTTTCGTGAAGGAAAACAGGTCCGATTTTTGATTCCGTAAATTCACCCGGCGAGCCTAGCCCCTAGACTGAGGCGTGATGAATACAGGTGTGCTCGAGCAGGCGCTCCAAAGCGATCTTGAACGGCACGGGTATTACCCCCAACTCGTGTTTGAGTCACTCGACGGGGCACTGGGTTCGGAAGGGCTTCTCGCCTACGTTGTACATCACGAGGCGACATTTGACCGAGATGAATTGCGGCGCCACATGAGTGTCCTGGCGCTCACGCGAACCCGGTTGATCGTGTCACATACGGATGAGCACAGTCACGAAGAGGATTCGTATGCATCCACTTCTAATGAAAGCGTGCGGCTTGGAGCCGTTGATACGGTTGTGGTTAATCGAGTGGTAAAGGACCCGGTAGGTGCACAAGGCACATTGACATCTGAAGTGGTTCTCACCATCGGCTGGGGAGCGGTGAGTCGAATTGAGCTGGAGCCAGCAGCCTGTGGCGACCCTGAGTGTGATGCAGAACATGGGCTGGTAGGAACTGCAACAAATGATGACTTTTCGTTACGAGTTTCACAAGCCGCTGACGGCGATGACACAATCGCACAGGTTCTTGAATTCGCACGTGCCTTGTCGCAAGCCAGCGTGTCGGGCAACAACTAGATCCCTGTGCACCAGTTGCAAGCGACTCCGTGTGGGCAACCAGCCCTTCAACTAAAAGATGTAATCCCGGGCGCAATCCATGCTCTGAAGCCATCTCTTTTTGCGGGTGTGTCTGCGTTTTCGGGGGCTAATATTCCCCCGTCTTCGCACGTGATAGTGCTTCTTGTTGATGGTCTGGGTGAAATCCAACTCCAAGAATTCGGTCCGAATCTGCTTCTGAGTGGGTCCTGTGTTGACACCCCGATGCACACCCAATTCCCCAGTACGACACCGGTTGCGTTGGGTTCATTAGGGACAGGCCAATCTCCCGGCCAGCACGGGTTTGTGGGTGCGAGTTTCTACGTTCCAGAGGAAGATGCCCTGTTTTCGCCATTGCAATGGGGATCTCACCCGCATCCACTTGCCATGATTCCCACGGCACCGTTATTCGAGTGGGCCTCAGCAAGTGGGATTGATGTCGCAAGCATCGCGCGCGAAGAGTATCGCAGTTCGGGGATCACTAAATCGGTGCTTCGCGGTGGCGTCTACCTGGGGTCTGCAGATCTTGCTGATACAGAACGGATCGTTCGCGATCGAATTGCACATGCGCGAACGCCCGCATTGACCTACGTGTATTGGCC
>DEZY01000117.1:5751-6957 GCA_002365735.1 Actinobacteria bacterium UBA3120 | reverse complement strand
GCTATTTTTGAAAAAACTTCAACCCGCACCCGAATCTCTTTCAGCGTCGCCATGAACGATCAGGGCGGAAACACTACTTTTCTGGACGGCTCATCAAGCCAAATCGGTCATAAGGAATCCCCTGCTGACACCGCGAGAGTACTAAGCCGCATTTTCGATGCAATTGAGTTCCGCGGTAGTGACCAGTCTGTGGTCGAGGAACTTGCCCAGCATTCACAAGTGCCGGTGTACAACGGGCTCACCGATCAATGGCACCCCACCCAGATGCTGGCTGACTTCCTCACCATGCGCGAGCACCAGAATGAACCTGGTGAGCAGATTTCCTACTGCTACCTCGGTGATGCGCGCAACAATATGGGTAACTCCCTGTTAATTATGGGAGCGATCATGGGCTCAGACACCAGAATCGTCGCACCAAAAGCGCTCTGGCCAGAGCAATCCGTGATTGACCAAGCACAGGAGCGAGCACGAGACAGTGGCGCGCAACTCACAATCACCGAAGACGTCGCACAAGGCGTGGCTGGCGCAGAGTTCGTGCACACAGATGTCTGGGTCTCCATGGGCGAACCCAAGGAAGTCTGGCAAGAGCGGATTGAACTCCTCAAGCCCTACCAAGTGAATCAGGCGGTACTTGATCTGGCGGGACCACACTCAAAGGCAATGCACTGTCTGCCGGCCTACCACGACACAAATACAGTTGTCGGCGCCCAGATATCACAGGAGTTCAATCTTGACGGTGGCGTCGAAATCACGCACGAAGTTTTTGAATCAAAAGCAAATATTTCATTTGATCAAGCTGAGAACCGGATGCACACGATCAAATCACTTTTGGTCGCAACTCTCGCCTAATCGCTTGAACTCCTACGCGTTGTTCAAGCGATCGCGCAGCCCCTGCAACTGCGCATTGAGCTCCGCGGGTATCCGATCACCAAACTCTGCGTAGTACTCCTTGGTTAACTCAGTTTCGGCCAACCATGAATCAGCGTTAACGGCAAAAAGATCGGCTAGTTGCTCCTGCGTTATATCGAGCCCGTCTGTGTTTATCGCACCTGGAGTAGGGATTCGACCGATTGGAGTATCGACCGCTTCAGCTTTGCCGCTCAAGCGATTAACAATCCATTCAAGGACGCGTGCGTTTTCACCAAACCCTGGCCAAATGAATTTATCGTCAGCATCTTTTCTGAACCAATTCACCGAGTAGATGCG
>DEZY01000117.1:0-5561 GCA_002365735.1 Actinobacteria bacterium UBA3120 | reverse complement strand
CCACAGAATGGCAACATGGCAAATGGATCCCGGCGTAATGCGCCAACAGTTCCTTCAGCTGCTGCCGTCTGCTCGCTAGAAACAGATGAGCCAACGAAAACGCCGTGCGGCCAGTCGAATGATTCAGAGACCAGTGGGACGTTCGTCGCCCTGCGCCCACCAAAGAGAATTGCGTCAATTGGGACTCCAGCAGGGTCTTCCCAATTGGATGCAATTGAAGGGCACTGTCCCGCTGGGACGGTGAATCGCGCATTGGGGTGACTTGAAGGTTCTGTCGAGGCAGGAGTCCAGTCATTGCCCTTCCAATCGATTAAGTGTTCTGGGGCTTCATCGGTCATGCCTTCCCACCAGATGTCGCCGTCATCGGTGAGAGCGACATTAGTGAAAATTGAGTTTCCACTGAGTGAGCGGATCGCATTTGCGTTAGTTTTCATGCCCGTGCCAGGTGCAACCCCAAAAAAGCCTGCCTCGGGATTGATCGCATAGAGTCGACCATCCTCGCCAAACCGCATCCAGGCGATGTCATCACCAATAGTTTCCACACTCCAACCAGGAACGGTGGGTTCCAACATTGCCAGGTTGGTTTTTCCACATGCTGATGGGAATGCAGCCGTGATGTATTTGACGTCATTTTGTGGCGACGTCAATTTCAGAATCAACATGTGCTCGGCCATCCAGCCTTCGTCGCGGGCCATCGCAGAGGCGATTCGTAATGCAAAGCACTTCTTGCCCAGCAACGCGTTGCCGCCGTAACCGGAACCATAGGACCAAATCTCACGGGTCTCTGGGAAATGCACAATGTATTTCGTGTCATTACACGGCCATGCGACATCGGGGATTGAATTCCCGGAGTCATCGACGAGTGGGTGGCCCACTGAATGCACTGCCGGAACAAATTCACCAAATTCGCCGATTTGATCAAGTGCCGCCTGTCCCATGCGGGTCATGATTTTCATGTTCACAACCACATAAGGGGAATCGGTGATCTCGACTCCCAATTGTGCGATGCGTGAACCAAGTGGTCCCATAGAGAACGGAACGATGTACATGGTGCGACCACGCATCGCGCCCTTCATCAATGAATTCAGCGTCGATCGCATCTCGGTAGGTTCCATCCAATTATTGGTGGGACCTGCATCAATTTCGCGATGCGAGCAAATATAGGTGCTCTTTTCGACTCGAGCCACGTCGCTTGGATTCGAGCGGGCCAAGAATGAGTTGGGGCGTAATTCCTGATTGAGTTTGGTCAAGGTGCCGGCATCGACCATTTGACCGGTGAGGCGAGTCCACTCGGCTTCGGAGCCATCACTCCACTCAATCGCGTCAGGTTCAAGGAGTGCGGCCATTTCGTCGACCCACTCGAGGAGCTGCTTATTTTGGGTGGGTGATGAGGCGAAATCGAGTCGAGCGGCCATATCAATACTTCCTTGTGATGGTGGGCAGGCTATTTTCCGTTACCTAAGGATGCACCCACAATCGCAAATTCGCTACCCTAATTAAAGTGATTTATCGCACTTCTGCCAAAATCCCGGCAACTATCCGCCCATAAAGGCGATGTAACCGTTTGCGCTGATTAGGCCAGTGACAGGAACAGTTTTTCGAGTTGATCGCGAGTCATAGGGGCGTCGTCGCCCTTTTCGAAACACTCTTGCATTCCAGTGGCTACGACTTTGAAGCCAGCTCGATCAATTGCTTTGGAAACCGCAGCGAGCTGGGTGACCACCTCAGCGCAACTGCGACCCGTTTCAATCATGTTGATCACACCATCGAGTTGACCCCGGGCACGCTTTAGGCGGGTGAGTACTTCAGTGTTGACCTCCGGTTGCAGTTCCATAGTGCACAGACTACTCCTCCTTACCCATACCGGCACGGGTATCCCCATCAGGCTAGACTTTTACTATGACTGACTCAACGCAACATTCCCACGGCAAAGGCGTTCAAAGCGCGCTGGCCCCCCTCGCCCGCGAATTACGCAAAGTGATCCCTGACACGTACGCGGGGTTCGCTGCTCTTCACACAGCCGCCCTGGCCGAAGGGGCGCTCCCCTCTAAGACAAAAGAGCTTATTGCTCTGGCCATTGCTGTCGTTGAACAGTGCGATGGCTGCATTGCCGCCCATGCACGGGGCGCTGCCAAAGCTGGAGCCACCAAAGAAGAAGCCGCCGAAGCAATCGGAGTCACCTTCCTGATGGCCGGCGGCCCTGCAACGGTCTATGGCCCGCGGGCCTACTCTGCGTTCTGTGAATTTGCCGAACCCAGCGCGTAGCTCCCGATGAGAAGTAATCCCAGATGAGCGGGAAGATCGCCCTCGTTGGCAGTGGGGAATACCTGCCCGGCATGGGTGAACTGGAAGCGTGGTTACTTGAAGACCGCCCACGCACCTACATTCAAATCGCCACTGCAGCCGCTCCCGAAGGTGAAAGATCAATTGCCCGATGGCATGAACTCGGGAAAGAAGCCGCCCAGCGGCTGGACGCCCAACAGGTGGTCATCGACATCCGAAATCGCGCAGATGCAGACGACCCAAAAATCGCGCAAGCCATTGCCGGTGCCGGACTGATCTACCTCTCAGGTGGCAACCCGAACTTTCTCGCACAGACCTTGCGGGAAACCCTCGCCTGGAAAAGCATCCTGGAGCAATGGCGCTCCGGTGCATCAATCGCAGGCTGCAGCGCAGGCGCAATGGCCTTGTGCGGTTACGTTCCTAATTTCCGCCACCCAAAACAAGGCGGTGAATCAGGACTTGGCTTAGTTTTTAACGCGCGAGTGATTCCACATTTTGATCGTTACAGCCGCTTCATTCCTGACTTTGCGCTCAAGCCTTTACTTACCGATGGACAGCAAATAATTGGCATCGACGAAAACACTGCCCTCACCAGTAGTGGTCCTGGTGAGAATCACGCCCGTGAATGGGCGTTTCGTAGCGTGGGCCAGGGCTCAAGTTGGCGCATTGATGCAGATCGCAAACATCGCATTAACAGTTCCATCCAACTCTTGGTCGACACCCATGGTTGAATCAATTACTGATCATTCCATCTCTGAGTTTCCCCAGACACAATCTTTGCGCCGCGGGATTCGAACTTTTAAACCACGCCGGAGCCGGATCACAAAATCTCAGCAACACGCGGTCGACAATCCTCAAGCACTGCTCATTGACTTCCAATACGAATTTCTGAATTGGCCACACCCGCCAACGCCGCTCTATCTTGACATCGGCTTCGGCAATGGCGTGTCAACCCTTGCCCTGGCTCGCCAAGAACCCGATTCAGCTTTCCTTGCGGTCGACGTTCACACACCCGGCGTAGGGGACCTACTATCCGAGCTTCATAAACAAGAAATCACCAACGTGCGGGTGATGGAAACCGATGCAATTGCAGTATTAGAAAACATGATCAGGCCGGGATCCCTTGCGGGTATTTACACACTATTCCCAGATCCTTGGCAAAAAGCCCGGCATCACAAACGTCGAATCGTGCAGCAAGGGATTCTGGACCTCATGCACTCGCGCCTAACACCCGGTGGTTTTTGGCACATTGCAACGGACTGGCCCCACTACGCCGAATCTATTTCTGAACTCTTTGCTCGGCCATCCAATACAAAAAAGTGGAGTCGTGGCGAGCAAGCGAGGCCAGAACGAGCTGTAACCCGCTACGAAGAGCGGGCAATATCTGAGGGACGGGCCGTAACCGACTTTCATTTCTTGGTCGGCTAGAACGAGAACGCCCGAAACCTACCCCGTGAATCTGCCCCGGCAATGTTTAGACTGTCACAATGATCAATCTCGAGAATTTGAGCCGTCTGTACGCCGCGCACTCGGATTCATTCACGAGCGAAATCGCCCCGCTAATGATCGGGGAGAAGGTATTTGACCGACCGGCTCTAATGGCGACGGTGAACTTGTCCCCGGACTCCACCTACCGGGAGAGCATCGCCGTGAGCACCGAAGCGGCCGTGCGAAAGTCCCGGGTCTATTGGGCGCAAGGAGCCGATGTGGTCGATCTTGGAGCGGAGTCCAGTACCGCGAAAGCATCACGCGTGGGTGTGAAGGAGCAGATTAGCAAACTGGTCCCGGTAATCGAGGAGCTCAGTGCAGACGCCATCGCTGTCTCAGTTGAGACTTACGAACCCGAAGTGGTGCGGGCTTGTCTGAGCGCCGGCGCCAAGGTGGTTAATTACACCGGAACCACCCACCAGGCGGCGGTTTTCGATCTTGCGAGCGAATTCTCGGCCACCGTAATCCTGTGTTATGTGGCGGGAGCCGATGTGCGCGAAATAACTGACGTTGACCTGGATAAAGATCCCATTCCGGGGCTGCTGGACTATTTTTCGCAACGAATCGACTCGGCCAACAAGCACGGCGTCACCAAAATCGTCATCGACCCGGGCATGGGCTTCTACTACGGAAATCTGGTAGATCCCATCACGCGAGTGAAACATCAAACCCGCGTAATTTTGAATTCTTTCCGCTTAAAAAGTTTAGGTTATCCGATCTGTCAGGCTCTCCCCCATGCTTTCAATCTATTTGAAGATGAGTTCCGAACCGCTGAAAGTTTTTTTGCCGTAATCGCCAGCCTGGGTGGAGTAAACTTGTTGCGGACCCATGAAATTGCCAGGGTGAATTCAGTGTTAAAAACACTGCAGTTGGACGCGACGCTGTTCTAAGTTCTAAGGTAAGGCGCGGACGCACCTCATACCGCCCACGTCACGGGCTCTAGCCCCAAGTTGCATCGATAACAATATTGTCTTGTGTAGACAGAGTCAGCCGATCCATTCGGTAATCCATTGTGACTACTTGCTCTTGACCATCGATGGAACCCACCCGCCACGTGTAGCCGGTGGCCTCAATGAGAGCGCCGGCGTCCTCTAATGTCATTCCCGAAGCGATTAGCTCCTGCTGAAATTCTAGCTGCTGCGCCGACACATCAGTGTTTTCCGTTTCAGTAATGCTCTCACTCGGCGCCACTTCACCGCTCTCGCTGGTGTCGCCGGTGCTGCAGCCGACCAGACCGACCGTTGCCACAAAAAGTAGTGCGCTCAGGCGAAGTAGGATTTTTTTCATTGAGTCTCCCCAAAATAGATACACGGTTACGTTGTGGCCATGCCAGCTCCTACCTCCACTTTAGCCCAGTCTGCACAACCCAGACTTGTGACCGCCCTTGCGATATTACGGCAGTTGCGAAAGGGAGCGGCTCGCCACTCACAAGTGCAGCCAAGACCATCGCTTCTGACCCATCACCTTTCCCCACTTCACTCAGGGGTGTAGCTATGCGTGTCAGTGCGAGTCGATGCTCAAAGTGACCACCGCCGATGAGCCGGCATCTGCCCTGCACATGCCTTACCGGCTCTGATGGCACACTAGGGCCATGAGTGAGGAAATTGAGAATCCCCCGTCTGAAGCCGATGACCAGCGCGCCAAGTTCAAAGCCGCTCTCGATGCAAAAAATCTCAAGCCCGGACACGCTGGATCGCATCCCAACGCATCCGGCGGAACAGTGAAGGACCCCTCCGGACGCTCCGGCGGCAAGCGCGAGTTTCGCCGCAAGAGCGGCGGCTAACAACCCG
>DEZY01000123.1:2652-3485 GCA_002365735.1 Actinobacteria bacterium UBA3120 | reverse complement strand
CAAGATAATACGAATCTTGACTTTACGCCTTGGATGCAAATGCCGACCCTAAGCGACTCAGCGATGGACTGCGTGCATCTTTGGGAACCATCATGCGAACCACACACACTTGATCAATTGCAACCGCGGTACTCAAAGCTGGATCAATTTCGCTCGCTGCATGGTGAGTTCAAGACCGCCTGAGCGCAAGTGAGATAAGTGAAGACGCGAAGTTGCATGTCAAAATCTTTAACCCGGTGATCCAGCATGGGCGCACCTTCGCGCTCGGGGAGTGCTTAGCACGTCCGCTGCAAACCGCTGGGACTTGATCTTCAGCGCTGACAGCACCGACACGGCCTAAGAAATTAGATGGCTTCTACATTCATTGCCGGTGAAGGACCAACCAATTCAATAGTTCCTGCCCAAAGGCACTCGCAAATCGCCCCTTCACTCAGAACGGGCATCCCATCAACTAACACGTTACTCGGGGAGATCCAAGGATCGACGATAAGAGGAATACACGGCGCTGGCATGGGAACGCCAAAGGCCGCAATGGTCTCAGCGATTACCATTGGGTTCAGCGGGGAGTGACACAAAATAAAGCCAGTGACATTCAAAAACGGGACGATGTCAAATATGGTGGCCACCGGGAGATCGTTGGCGAACACTCCCAGCGGTTCCACGAGAAGGAAATCTGGAGCATCTCCCATGTCGCAGATCATCATTGTTCCTAGGGTGGCTACAGGACCTGGCATGCCCGTACGGTACCAAGAGCAGGGATCACCATCAAGTGGAAACCACCTAACGTAGGAGCCAAGCGGGCACGTGGCCGCGCAATCGGAATGATAAACCGT
>DEZY01000123.1:0-2475 GCA_002365735.1 Actinobacteria bacterium UBA3120 | reverse complement strand
GTGCTCGCACGGTGGTACGCTCCGGCGGTGCAAATAGACATTTGCCGGTAGACGTCCAGATTGCTTTTTTTGTAATTTGGGTAGCGCTTCTGCTGGAGTTAGTGCATCATTCAACCACAAGAATCTCTTTTGACTAGAAAGGACAAAGATGCCGACTTATCTGTCTCCGGGGGTGTACGTCGAAGAGGTCCCCGCCGCTACGCGACCAATCGCGGGTGTAGGGACCGCAATTGCCGGCTTTGTCGGCTTTGCCCCTTCTGGCCCCCTGAATACCCCAACCATGGTCACTACGTGGCAACAGTACGTGGCGGCATTTGGTGAGTTCACGGAAGAGTTTGCATTGGCCAAGGCGGTTTATGGCTATTTTAACAATGGTGGCGGCCGTGCTTACATCGTGCGTGTGCCCTATCCGGGAGACGGAAATGCTCCTTCGCCGGCCCTCCCAACGGGTCAGCTCGAGGTTTCGGGCTCCAAAGCAACCCCAGCACTGAGTGTTCGGGCACAGGATGCAAATTCGGATCCGATATCCGTCGAGGTCCTCTCCCCTTCGTCAGATTCAGCGCCAGCGGGATCGTTTGACGTCGAGGTGAAAGTGGGAGATGACGTTGTAGAGAATTACTCGTCTGTGACTTTGGGTGCTGGCAATTCGAACGTGGCAACAGTCGTGAACACCGCATCCAAATTGATCCGGATCGAAGAGCAAACATTGACGGCAGATCTGATCAAAGCAGGTATTGACCCAACAACTCTTACGCTGGCTGTCCCCTCGGACGTGGCAATTGTTGAGATTGATGCGTCCTCAGTTATTGGTGATACAGCCCAACGAACCGGCTTCTCCGGGTTCGAAATGCATGAGGACATCACCATGATCGTTGCGCCAGATCTAGCAGTAGCTCACCGTAATGGTCTCGTGGATTTAGACGGATTTAAAGCAGTTCAGAGTGCTCTGATAACTCACTGCGAGTTGATGGGTAATCGTATGGCAATCTTGGATTCGCCGGCAGGTATGAACGCGCAAGAGGTCTCGGACTGGCGCATGAACACCACGGGCTACGACTCTAAATTCGCCGCCCTTTACTGGCCATGGATCAATATGTTGGACCCAGCGGTCGGGCACAACGTGGTCTTTCCACCCAGTGGACACGTCGCTGGGCTTTGGGCTAGCAACGACAGTTCACGTGGGGTTTTCAAGGCACCGGCCAACGAAGTACTGCAGGGTGCATTGGGAATTGAAGTGAATGCGACCCGCGGTGAAATGGATTTGCTTAATCCACAAGGAGTTAACACGATCAAGGCATTTCCGGGCCGCGGAGTCCGGGTTTGGGGAGCTCGTACGCTATCCAGTGACGCGGAATGGCGATACATCAACGTTCGCCGCTATTTCAATTACCTCGAGGAGTCAATCCTTCAAGGGACCCAATGGTGCGTCTTCGAACCAAATGATGACAAGTTGTGGGGTCGGATTCGGCGAACGATCTCAGCATTCTTAGTCAATGAGTGGCGAAGCGGTGCTCTGTTTGGCGCTAAGGCCGAACAAGCGTTCTTTGTCACTTGCGATGGCACTAATAACACTGCCGAATCAATTGACGCAGGCATGGTAGTTGTCGATATTGCAGTAGCACCGGTGAAGCCCGCGGAGTTCATTGTTTTCCGTCTTGCGCAATTCTCGGGTGGAAGTTCCATCTCCGATTAATGTTCACCACTAACTACAGAGGAGCTAAAACATGTCACTAACCGCGGGCGATGCCTTAACCGCGTTTTCATTTGAATTCTCGATCGACGGGACAACTATTCCCAACGTGGTCGAAGTCAACAATATTTCCAAAGGGACCTCAACAATCGAGACCAGATCGATGACCCCAGAGGGGACGTACGTCCTGCAGCAGATGCTTGGCCCTCGTGAAAGTGGGAGTCTGGTATTGACAGTCCTTAACACCGGGGATGCGAACGTTACGTCCTGGCTCATGCAAGGAATTGATGGCGACTTCGCCGGTGCCCGGAAAACGGGAAAGTTAGTGTATAAGGACACCATGGGGAAGCCCGTTCTCACGACGGAATTCGAAAACGTCATGGTGACTAAATTGGATTACGGCGATCTCAAGGCGGGAAGCGCAGAACATATATCGATGACGATCAGTATGACGTTCACCGATATGAAGACAACGAGTTAGCGCCATATTTAAAAAAGGGAAGCAGGCTAGGCCAGATGAGCGCCACGTCAGTTGACACATTCCAAACGTCTTTTGATTTTGTGCTGCCAAGAGGCTACGTGGATCAGCAAGGGGTTGTGCATCGCGAAGGATTAATGCGCTTAGCCACTGCGCGGGACGAGTTATTGCCGTTGTTGGATCCTAAGGTGCGGGAAAACGAAGCTTTCCTCTCGCTCGCGTTGCTCTCGAGGGTTGTGACCAAGCTCGGTACCGTTTCCTCGATCGACGACCAGGTAATTGGCGGCCTCTGGGAGATCGGAAGAGC
>DEZY01000068.1:10747-11909 GCA_002365735.1 Actinobacteria bacterium UBA3120 | reverse complement strand
AGACAGGTACACCATTTGATCGATGTATCGGGGTAACAGTGCGTCGAGGACGTCTTCTGCGCTCGGCTCAAACTCGTAGAGGGGAAATGGTGTCCCGGTCCCACCCTCAGTTGTTGTGTCCACAATTTCGTCGACCACTTCAAGAGGAAGAACCCGGCGAACGCGGGTTTGTTGAATAGCCATATTGGTAAAGTTGGTATAAACCACGTGGATCTCGTCTACACCGCCCTCTGCAGAAGGGGTCATGAATGCCTTGAGCAGTTCCTCGCCAATTTCCTTCGCATGAGCGTAGCTGGGTTGATCACTAAATCCGGTATATTCACCACCCATTGCACGGTTGCGGAACCGATAAAAGGCGACGCCCTTGCGTCCGACAACGTAGGGGACAACTTCCATTCCCTTTTCACTGAGATTGCGCGTGAGGGCTTCCGTTTCCTTGATCGAATTGGATGAATAGGCACCGGCCAGTCCACGGTCCGCCGTGATCACTAACACCGCCGCTCGAACGGGATTGACAGATTTTGCGGTCAAGGGATGCTTTGACACATCGGATGCGTGACTTGCCGCAGCCGAGACCGCATCAACTAATTGCGTTAAATACGGCAGCGACGCATTGAGGTGGTTTTGAGCCCGAATAATCCGCGCCGAAGCAATGAGTTCCATTGCTTTCGTAATTTTCTTGGTCGCCTGCACCGATCGAATTCGGCGCCGGTAGACCCGCAGCTGTGCACCCATATCAGCCTCGAACAGCTCGCTTGATTTGAGTTGGATCGATTTCTTCGTCCGCCAATGCTGCGACCGGTTCATCTTTTATAAGGAGTTCTCCGGTCCGAGTGGTGAACTGCTTCTTGAACTCGCCCATTGACTTCTCAAGGACGCTCTGGGTGTCATCGGAGAGATCAGAGGTTGTGCGAATCGCATCGAATACTTCAGCTGCAGAACGATCCAAATAGGCCAAGAATTCTGAATCAAATCGACGAATGTCTTCCAATGGGACCTCGTCGAGCTGGCCAGTCGTACCCGACCACACTGACACGACTTCGCGTTCCATCGGCTGAGGCTGGTACTGAGGTTGCTTGAGTAGTTCCACCAAGCGTGACCCGCGCTCAAGTTGCGCCTTAGATGCCGCATCGAGGTCTGAACCGAAAGCCGCAAAAGCTTC
>DEZY01000068.1:7694-10472 GCA_002365735.1 Actinobacteria bacterium UBA3120 | reverse complement strand
GAGACCGAGATACCCACGTTGATGGCTGGGCGGACACCCGAGTTGAACAAGTCAGACTCAAGGAAGCACTGGCCGTCGGTGATCGAAATGACGTTGGTCGGAATAAAGGCAGACACGTCATTGGCTTTTGTCTCAATAATGGGGAGCCCAGTCATTGAACCGCCTCCCATCTCTGCTGAGAGTTTTGCACAGCGCTCGAGCAGGCGAGAGTGCAAATAGAAGACGTCTCCGGGGTAGGCCTCGCGGCCGGGCGGGCGTCGAAGCAGTAGTGACACCGCGCGGTACGCATCTGCTTGCTTTGATAGGTCATCAAACACAATCAGAACGTGCTTACCCTGGTACATCCAGTGCTGGCCAATTGCGGAGCCGGTGTAGGGGGCGAGGTACTTAAATCCTGCTGGGTCAGAAGCGGGTGCCGCCACAATCGTGGTGTATTCCATTGCACCGTATTCTTCAAGTGCACCCTTGACCGAGGCAATTGTCGAGCCTTTTTGGCCGATTGCTACGTAGACGCAGCGCACCTGCTTATCAGGATCACCCGATTCCCAGTTTTCTTTCTGGTTAATGATCGTGTCAATGCAGACAGCAGTTTTACCCGTTTGACGGTCACCAATGATCAGCTGGCGCTGTCCGCGGCCGATAGCGGTCATCGAGTCGATGGCCTTGATCCCCGTGAGCATCGGCTCGGTCACCGGTTGGCGTTCCACAACAGATGGAGCTTGTACTTCAAGTGGGCGCCTGGTCTCTGCTTCGATCGGACCCAAACCATCAATTGGGTTTGCTAGAGGGTCCACTACCCGCCCCAGGAAGGCATCTCCGACGGGGACTGAGAGCACTTCGCCCGTTCGGCGAACAGCTTGCCCTTCTTCGATCTTGGATGCATCTCCAAGGAGCACGCAACCAATCTCACGGATATCGAGGTTGAGTGCGATGCCCAGCAGCCCTCCTTCAAACTCGAGCAGCTCATTGGTCATAGCCGAGTGGAGTCCTTCGACTCGGGCGATACCATCGCCCGTCTCAAGGACACGGCCAACTTCTTCTCGGGCGGTTGCCGGCGAGTACGCCGCGACGTTCCGCTCGATCGCTTCCCGGATTTCTTCCGGTCGGATCGTCAGCTCCGTCATGGGGTCCTGCTCTCTTTATCAGGCCGCTGTGCGGCGGTTTAATTGTGGATCTTGTCGTATTCGATGTTTTCAGTTGTGGTGGTTCGGACCAAAATTTTCTGTATTTTTAACCAAGAATTGCTCGGTGGGCCTGTTCAAGACGCGAGGCAACTGTTCCATCTATTACTTCGTCACCGATCACAACGTGAATCCCACCGAGGACCTCCGGGTCTAGTGCGACATTGAGTCGGACTTCGCGGCCTTTGAGGCTGGACAGGGCACCGACCAACCGCTGGGTTTGATCCTGCGAAAGGGGTCTTGCCACTCGTACCTGTGCGACCATCCGTTTACGTTGCGCTGCAGCTAAATCACCCAATCGACTGATTACCGAATCGAGCCGGCGTCCGTGCAGGTGCGACACTGCGTACTCGAGCAACTCCTTTGTCGCAGAAGTCGCATTCCTCTGAAGTAAGTCCGCCACAATCGCTGACTTGACACTACCCACGGTTGACGGGTTGGTCAGCGCCATTTGCAGGTCCGCTGATTGATCAACAGCACGCCCGAAAAGGAATATTTCTTCTTCGGTTGCATCAAGGGTGTTCTCGTTCTGCGCTACCGTGAGAATCGCCTGTGCGGCGAGTTCTTCCAGTGCAAGAACCAAATCCACGTCCTCTGACCAGCGCTGCGCTACGGCGATCACGAGTAGTTCGGCAGATGCAGATCCCACTCGCGTACCAAAAACCTCAGCAGCAAGGTTTTTCCGAACCTCTACGCCTTGTCCAGAATCGGCCAAAGCTGATCGAAGAACATTTTCCGAGTCAAGTAGAGCCGCAATGGAGAACAATTCGCTGCCAATCTGGGCGCGATTAACCTCACCCGACAACTGCTCTAAAGCCCCGCCGCATAGCGCGAGTGCATCCCGACTTGATCCCAGCATTAGTTTGCGGCCGCCCGCTCAAGATCTGCGATAAATGAGTCCACCGTTGCGGCAACCCGTGCATCATTGGCGAGTGCTTCTCCCACGACCTTGTCAGCCAATGTCAATGCGAGTTCACCTACCTGGCGGGTAAGAGCTGCGACTGCTTGAGCTCGCTCAGCGGCCATAGCTGCTTCTGCGGAAGCGGTCACGACCGCAGCCGCGCTACGGGCCTCGTTACGCGCTTCCTCGATGATTGCTGTGCGATCTGCCTGCGCAGCAGTGCGAATTGCAGACGCTTCTTCACGCGCGCCAGCCAGCTGCTTTTGGTACTCAGCGAGGACCGCGGCAGCTTCCTCTTCAGCCTTACCAGCTCGTTCGAGGCCGCCCTCAATCAAGTTTGCCCGCTCATCCAGGGTGACCTTGATTTTTGGCAGCACGAACTTGGCTAGTCCACCGAAGACGATCAAGAACGCGATGAGACCAATGATCAATTCGTCAAGTGGTACCGCGAGCACTGATGGCATTTCCTCGCTTTCAGCGGCGAGGAGTGTGGCAAATTCAAACATGTAAGCCTCTTTCCCTGTCTAGGTTGACTGATTCGCGCTTAAGTGTGAATCAGGTACCGAAGACGAAAGGAACAACGAAACCAATGAGAGCCAAGGCTTCAGCAAGTGCGAAACCGAGCAGCATGTTCTGGCGAATAATGCCGTATGCCTCAGGCTGGCGAGCAATTGCTTGCACACCCTGTCCAAAGAT
>DEZY01000068.1:3190-7607 GCA_002365735.1 Actinobacteria bacterium UBA3120 | reverse complement strand
GCTGCAAGGCCGTAACCGATTGAGCCAATGGAACCGGTGAGTTCCGCGAGAAGCGACATATCGTTTCCTTTTCATTGCGAACCGGCAGCTGCCGGTCTGGTGGTTTAGATCAACTGGGTTGATGTGTACTTTTCAATTTTATATTCAGTTGTAATTCTTGCCTGATCCTGCACTATTCCTAGTGTTCCGCGTGCAGCGCACTCCCGATGTAAACAGCAGCGAGCAAAGTAAAGATATAGGCTTGAAGCGCCTGAATAAATGCCTCAAAGCCTGTGAGCAGCACGGCCAAACTGAAACTCGCGGCCGAACCCAAAATCCCAATCACGCTGAAGCTCAGTAGGTAAAAGGCCGCCACACTAAACGTGGCAAGCAGAAGGTGGCCTGCGAACATGTTGGCAAATAAACGTACCGCGTGAGTAAATGGACGGACGAGGAAATTTGAAATCAATTCGATCGGGGTGAGCAGGATGTACATGGCTTTGGGAACACCCGGAGGGAACATAATGTTTTTAAAGAAGCCCACGAAGCCTTGCTTGTAAATCCCTAGTGGCACCCAGGTGACATAGACGATTATTGCGAAAGTGACCGGAATTGCGAAGATGGAGGTCACTGGCAGCTGCGCTCCCGGCACAACGCCCCAGAAGTTAAGGATCCACACAAGGAAGAAGAAAGAGAAAAGGAATGGGATGAATTTATCTCCACCTTTTCCAATCGTCTCGCGAACGATTCCATCGCGGATAAAAAGGTAACCGAGCTCACCCACGTTTTGCGCGCCACGGGGCACAAGTTTCGGCTTTCGAAATGCGTAGCCAAAAAATCCGAGAATCACAACCACCGCCAAAAACAGCAGGATGGTCACTTTCGAGATGTTGAAGGCCAAGCCACCAATGGTGAAACTTAATACCGCGTCAAATTGGAAGATTTCCGCACCTGGCGCGGGAAACCCACAGCCAGAGAAAAGGTGGCACTCAGGTCCGCCAGAGGCTACTACGCCAAAAGCCATTAACGATCCCCTTCGAATGTTGATCCTCTAGGCCGGATTGCACTCTGCCCGATCACTTTATTTTCCCGGGATAATCCGGTGAAAATCAAGTAATACGAGAGTCCAAGGCCAACTAATGCACCGACTGCCATGAACAATGATCTGTGTCCTAGCCACAAGGAAAGAACAAATCCAAGCCCCGTATACAAAATCAAGCCGGCTATAAGTCGGCTTGAGATTATCCACGCAGCATTGTCCATCGCAGCGAATTCACGCACCGGTGCATTCCCTGAAATCGAACGTGCGCGCGAACGATACCACTTTGGATCGCCTAAGGAACCTTCGGGTTGACCAAGATTGAGTGTCACGTGCCACCCTCTTGCGAATTCGTTACTTGACCAGCATTCGGGTCAACGTAGAGCACTTTGGTGGTACTAAAAATCCACACTTCCAGGACCGTCCATGTCAGCGTGCAGACCAAAATCGCAATGGCAAAAGCCTTGGTATTAAAGGCCGTAGTGTCTGCAAGCAACACCAAAATTACCATTAAGGCCCCGATTTTTATCAAATACAAAGTTAAAGCCATAGTCAGTGCCATTTGCGGGTTATTTCGCAGCACGGTTCCCAGGGCAAACTGTCCAATTGAGAAAAAAGCCACGACCAGCACAGTGCCCAACCCCGCGCCCAACGCTGCTGAGCCACCAGCGACAAACCAGGCAACAACCACAACAATCACGCCAGTCACACCAGTACCAAGACCCGCTCTGCGCAGGACCAGTGAGTCGATACTGCGTGCACTCGGCACTGGGAAACACCTCGCAGCTGATTAGATGAACAATTACTGACCATACTCTGATTGCAACGTCACGCTACCGCATGACTATGGGATTTGACTAACCGATCCGACCAATTCGTCGATTCTGCGGTTCAATATTTTCCGCGCCCGATACCGCAGGCGCGCGTTTGACCAGAAATACCATAATTACCACCCCGATTGCAGTGCCAACCCCTGCATAAATCAGCGGGAAAAATGCAACAGCTAACGCCGCTCCGGCAATCAAGGCGGTCCACGCGTACATCAAGGAGACGGCTCGTCGTTGCGAATGGCCCATTTCCAATAGTCGGTGATGTAAGTGTTGTTTATCAGGTGCGAACGGGTTACGTCCGGCCCTCGTACGCCTGATCACCGCAAGCCCTAGGTCGATTAACGGCAGAGCCATAACGGCAAAGGGCAAAATTAATGGCAACAAGGTTGGCAGGAAAACGCCACTGGACAAGGCGCTCGGGTCCACTTGCCCAGAAAGCGTGATTGTTGCAGCAGCCAATAGCAGGCCCAGGAGCATCGAGCCCGTGTCTCCCATGAATATTCGGGCTGGGAACAAGTTATTCGGTAAAAATCCCAGTCCCATGCCCACCAAAACCACACTCACCAAAGTCGCAAGGGTCGCACGCTCAAGTCCAAGATCAACCGAAAGTACATATGCGTACACAAAGAATGCCCCTGCGGCTACCGCCACGATTCCAGCAGCCAGGCCATCAAGACCATCGACAAAGTTAATGGCATTAATGCTTACTACAACGACAATTACCGTGAAGAGAACACTCGTTAGTGGGTCAAGAACAAACGTCCCACCAATGGGTAGCCAAATTATGGCAATCCCTTGAAAAGCCATGACGCCTGCCGCGAGAACTTGGCCGGCAAGTTTGGTCGGTGCGTCAAGTCCCCACTTGTCATCAACTATGCCCAAGATAACGATGATGGCCGCCCCTGAGAGCAGCGCGACGACCGTATTCGAGCCGTCAAAGACAACGCTCATCATGGGAAGCTTGCTCGCGAGTAGGAAGCCAGCTAGCAGTCCACCAGCCATAGCCAACCCACCCAGGCGCGGGGTGGGCGTGTCATGGACATCACGATCACGAACCGGAGCAATCATCCCCCACCGAAATGCCAGGGCGCGCACGGGAGGAGTCAGGAAATAGGTCACTGCGGCAGCTGCAAAAAGACACAGCATGTATTCGCGCATGACCTACTCCTTTCGATTTAATTCCGTGGATATGCCGGGAAAGCGGATACGAGTTCATTTGTGTGCGCAGCGATGTCCGCGATGGGGTCACTCTGGCGCACAGCGCGATCAATGAGGTCAGCGATGACATCCATTTGGTCTACGCCCATTCCCTGGGTTGTCACTGAGGGAGTTCCCACTCGAATTCCTGAGCCAACAGATGGAGGCAAAGTGTCAAATGGAATTGCATTCTTATTAAGTGTGATCCGCCCAGCATCACACCGGACCTCCGCTTCACTGCCATTGGCTCCGGTGCCAGAAAGGTCGATGAGCGCCAAATGGGTGTCTGTCCCACCGCTCACCGGACGCATCCCCCGCTTTGCCAATCCCGCTGCCAACGCCTGCGCATTAAGCACAACTTGCTGAGCGTAGGACTGGTATTCGGGCGTACTCGCTTCCTTGAGTGCCACAGCTTTTGCAGCAACCGCGTGCATCAGCGGGCCGCCCTGCATCATTGGGAAAACTGCCTTATCAATTTTGGCAGCATGCTCCTCCTTGCACAAAATCATTCCGCCACGCGGTCCACGCAAAACTTTGTGAGTGGTAAAGCACACAATGTCTGCATAAGGCACAGGGCTTGGGATCGCCTTTCCGGCAACCAGACCAATGAAGTGTGCGGCATCAACCATGAGGATCGCACCCACTTCATCGGCAATTTCGCGGAAACCGGCGAAATCAATGAGTCTGGGGTAGGCGGTCGCACCACAAATAATCATTTTGGGCTTGTGCTCAACAGCGAGCCGACGCACTTCAGCCATATCAATTAATTCGGTCTCCGGAGTAACCCCGTAGGACACCACATTGAACCATTTCCCAGAAAAACTCACCGCGGAACCATGAGTGAGATGACCGCCGTGCGGCAAGCTCATAGCCAATACAGTCTCTCCCGGTTTTACAAAGGCGCCGTAGGCAGCGAGATTGGCACTTGCGCCCGAATGTGGTTGAAGGTTTGCATGGTCGGCCCCAAAAAGCTGCTTTGCCCGCTCGATGCCAATTGTTTCCGCTCGGTCCACCTCTGAGCATCCGCCGTAATAGCGCTTGCCCGGATACCCTTCGGCGTATTTATTGCTCAGCGTTGAACCAAGTGCCGCCAATACCGCCGGAGAAGTGAAATTTTCGCTTGCAATAAGTTGCAACCCTCCGCGAGCTCGTTCTAACTCAGAAAGCAAGATTCCAGCGATCTGTGGGTCTTGCGCCTCAAGCTCAACAAAATCTGGGCCCCAAAAAGTCATACGGTCACATTCCTCTCACGCATAGGAGAAAAATTCCTACACCTATTATTCAACGAGGCCACAGTCTAGGCGGTCGAGATGAAACCCGCCCCTAATCGCGGGTCAATTCATGTGAGTTAATGAACTCAATGAGGCCCTCT
>DEZY01000068.1:0-2985 GCA_002365735.1 Actinobacteria bacterium UBA3120 | reverse complement strand
CTGGCGAGATCCCCCGCCGCGATCAGTACCGACACCAGGTCCACATCGCACGTATCAAGGTCAATATTTTGGGTGATTTGCGGCATACCTACCGGCTGAGCGCTTGACGACGCCAATGGGCCAGTCGTTCCCAGCAATTCCAACAGATACGGGTGTCGAGGCATCCGAACCGCGATTGGCGCACCGACCGGGTGATCCCACGCCAATGTTGTCCCCGCTGAGAGCAGCAGGGTGAGCTCGCCCGGCCAATAACACTCCATTAATTCACGGGCAATCTGTGGAATAGATGCGGTGATCCCAGACACCGCATTTGCATTGGGCACCAGAACTGTCAGTGGCACATGCGGTCCTAACCCACGGTATTCGCGCAGCAGCGCGGTTCCCCGTGGAGAGAAGGCGTCGGTGACCACGGCGTACTGCGACTCCGTTGGAACGATTACGAGCCCGCCCCGTCGCACAGTCGAGTAGGCCATTGAAATAGCTCGGTCCCGATTGTGCAGGTCACCTGCATCGATTCGAACGCTCACACCCTGAGCCTAAACCCGAGTGGCCATGGAGAAGCGAGGTCGCTGGTTGAAGTCCAGACGGTCAGTGACCTCTGCAAACAGAGGCTCCCCCAAGATTCCCCGGACATAAGTCGTCAGCTCTTCATCAAGATGAGCTTGCTTTAGGAGGTTCACCACGCTGGCGTCACCAGCATCTGCGCCTTGGACATCAGCATGCTCCACTACGAGCAGCCCTCCTGACTTAAGAAGCATGGCAGCGGTGTTCACAATTCCCCGAATGACATCGAGGCCGTCACTTCCCCCATAAAGCGCCACTGCTGGTTCATGGATACGGACTTCAGGATCACGTGGAGTCATATCGATCGGGATGTACGGGGGGTTGCAGGTAACAACATCGCACTTACCCGCCAATTCAGAAAATACACTTGCAGTAAAATCAGTTGCGTCCACTTGGTGAATCTCGACCGGAATTTCACAGTCGAATCGATTTACATTTTGCTGAAGCCACACAAACGAATCGGCACTCAATTCCACCCCGACCACTCGGGCACCGGGCACCTCAAGTGCCAGTGACAACGCGATGGCCCCCGATCCCGAACACAGATCCACTGCAATTGGATTTTCGCATTCACGTAAGAAACGAATTGCCGCCTCGGCTACTAATTCACTTTCAGGCCTGGGAATAAAAACACCCGGTCCCACCTTGAGTTCAATTCGACGAAATGGAGCTGTACCCGTGATGTGTTGCAGCGGAATGCGGTTGAGTCGCTTGGCTAATAGCCTTTCAAATGCAACTCGATCTTCCTCGTCAATGCTGTCCTGCATGAACAGGCGGTTTCTCGGAACGCCAAGAACGTGGGCCAATAACTCTGCCGACTCCGTCGACGCTGACTCAATCCCCGCATTTGAGAGTCGACGCTGAGAGTCAACGAGGATGTCGCGGATAGTGCTCACGCCGAGGGCTCTGCCAGCCGACTCTGCTGATCTGCAGTTACACAGGCTTCGATGACTGCGTCAAGATCGCCATCAAGGATCTGATCCAAGTTATGTGACTTAAACCCAACCCGGTGATCATTGAGCCGATTCTCTGGAAAATTGTAGGTGCGGATTCGTTCACTACGGTCAACTGTACGTACCTGAGACCGTCGGATGTCGGAGGCTTCTTTGGCTGCAGTTTCTTCGGCAAATGCGAGCAGCCGTGCCCGCAAGATTCGCATGGCCTGCTCCCTGTTTTGTAATTGACTCTTTTCATTTTGACAAGAAACCACAACACCTGTGGGAAGATGCGTGATTCGTACCGCCGAATCCGTGGTGTTAACACTCTGACCACCAGGCCCAGAAGACCTATATACATCAATCCGTAAATCATTGGGGTCAATCGTGACGTCGACGTCTTCAGCCTCGGGAGCAACCATGACACCGGCCGCCGACGTATGGATGCGACCCTGAGACTCGGTGACAGGAACTCGTTGTACCCGGTGGACGCCGCCTTCAAAACGCAAGCGCGCATAAGGTCCTTCGCCCGGCCCTGGGACTCCCTTGAACTTCACCGCAATCGACACATTTTTGTAACCACCCAAGTCTGATTCGACTGCATCGAGAACTTCGGTGGTCCAGCCACGGCGCTCGGCGTAACGCAAATACATTCGCATTAGGTCGGAAGCGAAAAGTGCAGATTCGTCTCCACCTTCACCGGCCTTAATCTCTACGATCACATCTTTGTCATCCATCGGATCACGTGGCAGGAGCAATTCTGTCAGTTTTTCCGCGAGGATTGCTTGTCTGGGGAGCAGCTCAACCGCTTCAGCCGCGAATGCCTCATCTTGATCCGCGAGTTCCCGAGCCGTTTCCAGGTCCGATGTCACCGCCAGCCAGTCACGATAGGCGGCAACTATCGGACGTAGGACTGCGTACCGGCGCCCAAGCTTGCGGGCCTGTGCTTGATCCGCATGAATTGCCGGGTCAGCCAGCCCTGCTTCGACCTCGTCGAGTTCACTTGCAAGCTGGGCACATGATTCGAACATGATTCGCTCCTGAACTTGCGCTCGTTACTGAACGGTGGACTAAAAAACGAACGCCGTTCTGGGATCGACCGCGCGACGGGGGAGACACGCGGCCGATCCCAGAACGGCGCCCGGGAAGTAACTACTCAGATTCTAGTTTTTCGTCCTTTGTAGGCGTGGCCCCGTAGCGGCTCTGGAACTTCGCTACCCGGCCACCGGTGTCAAGAATCTTCTGCTTACCCGTGTAAAACGGGTGGCAATTCGAGCACACATCAGCGTGGATGCTGCCGCTCTTGGCAGTGCTACGTGTTTGGAAGGTACTGCCACAAGTGCAGGTCACCGTCGTCTCGACGTAATCTGGATGAATACCAGCCTTCATGTCCTTCTCCTTAATCATTGCCCGGGTCGAAACTTGCGACGCAATTTTCATGCGAGTGCAGAAAACCTTGAATCAATCGAAGCCCCGTGAACCGGAT
>DEZY01000076.1 GCA_002365735.1 Actinobacteria bacterium UBA3120 | reverse complement strand
CATTAAGTTTGCGCCTAGTTGGGTTAATGGCAAACTCGTTGAAGAACTATTCGAGCATTACATAATTCCAACATTTACCGGTCCAACATTTGTTATGCATTTTCCAGTCGACACATCGCCGCTAACGCGGGATCACCGTTCTCGCGCAGGCGTTGTGGAAAAGTGGGACCTGTATGTCGACGGTTTTGAACTTGCTACGGGCTACTCCGAACTCGTGGATCCCGTGATTCAACGTGAACGGCTGGTTGAGCAAGCATCCCTTGGCGCTCAAGGTGACAAAGAAGCAATGCCACTCGACGAAGACTTTTTGAGGGCGCTTGAACACGGGATGCCTCCAAGTGGTGGGGTTGGACTGGGAGTTGATCGACTGCTCATGGCGCTAACTGGACAGGGGATCCGTGAAACGGTTCTCTTCCCACTGGTTAAACCTGAGAGGGACAAATGATCCAGATCAGGCCCGCTCGGACATCTGATGTTCGAGAGATTCGAAACATTATCGACTCGTTTTCAACCGATGGAAGCCTGTTGTCAAAAGCGACAGTGACCATTTTCGAAAATATTCAAGAATTCTTGGTGGCGGCCGAGGGTGACCGGATTATCGGTTGCGGTGCACTTCACGTGATGTGGGAAGACTTAGCAGAAGTCCGTACATTGGCCGTGGTTCCTGACAGGTCGAATGAAGGAATTGGATCACAACTGCTGGAGCAACTCTTGGACAAAGCGCGAGCGCTGGGTATTCGACGTGTTTTTTGCCTGACCTTTAGAAAAGAATTCTTTGGTCACCACGGATTCGTGGAAATTGAAAATACACCTGTCGGCCATGAAGTCTATGAACAACTGTTGCAGTCTTTCGACGAAGGTGTGGCAGAGTTTCTGGGACTTGAGCGGGTCAAGCCGAACACCTTGGGTAACTTTCGAATGTTAAACGAAAACATTTAGGCCACGCACCTAGCCGGTATTGCGCAACCCTGTTGCAATACCGTTGATTGTCAGGCTCAAGGCTCGGGTGAGTTCGATGCTCGCTGAGTTTCCTCGCGCTCTTTCAAGAAGCGAGACCTGAAGGTTGTGCAGCGGTAGTAAATACGTGTCTCGCGTGGCAAGAGTTCTGGCAAGTGAAGGATTGTTGGCAAGCAAACTGGTTTCTCCGGTGATCGCGAGTATCCGTTGGACGCTCTGGTGGTATTCATGCTGGATCGATTCAAAAATGTAGTGCATTTCCGGGGGTACGAGTCGATCTACATATTGAGTCGCCACATTGAGGTCTGTTTTTGCGAGAGTCATTTCGACATTGGAAATAAAGTTTCGAAAGAAATCCCAATCCTGATACATATTGGAGAGTTCTTCACCGAAACCGGCGTCCATGGTCGCTTGTAAGCCAGAGCCCACACCAAACCAACCGGGTACGACCTGACGAGACTGTGTCCACCCGAATACCCACGGAATAGCACGAAGGCCTTCGATACCAGCCTCAGTGTCAGGCCGCCTCGAGGGCCTAGAACCAAAATGCATTGCACCGAATTCTTCAACGGGAGTTGAGAGTGCGAAGTATTGTGGAAGTTGTGGGTCAAGAATGAGTGACCGATATTTTTCTTGAGCATTCGAAGAAGCAATCGACATGACTTCATCCCAGCGATTCAGTTCACGTGCTGACCTTCGTGGGGTTTGATGGAGCAGTGAAGCATCAAGTACGGCTGCCGCCATTTGCTCAAGATTGTCCTGAGCAAGGACTGGAAGTAGATACTTGTCTGAAATGACTTCGCCCTGCTCGGTGATTTTGATCTGGCCGGAAAGAACACCCCAGGGCTGAGACATGATCGCTTCGTAGGTTGGCCCACCGCCACGACCAACGGTTCCGCCACGACCATGGAAAAGCCTCAATGAAACATTATGTTTCGCCGCGATGTCACGCAACTTGCGCTGGGCCAGGTGAATTTCCCACTGCGAAGTTGTGATCCCAGCGTCTTTATTCGAGTCGGAGTAACCCAGCATTACTTCTTGTCGGTTTCCGCGTGAGGCAACAAGTGAACGGTAGGTGGGATCTGACAGCAGGGAATCAATGATTGTACCGGCGGCCTTGAGCTCCGCTACGGTTTCGAGCAATGGCACGAAATTGACAAGTGAGGAGTTGGTGTCCGTGTTAACCAAACCTGCTTCCCGGCCCAGGACAACCGCCGCGAGTATGTCGTCGGCACCTTTTGTCATGGAAACTATGACGGATTCAAGTGCGCGATTACCGAACTCAAGAACAATATCCTTTGCCACAACCAAAGTGTTGAAAGTAGTTGTGCCTTCCTCGTCGAGTGGTGGCGGCGTTGGTGCCAGTGGGCGCTGTGATTGGAGTTCGGCCGCGAGCAACGTGAAGCGTTCCTGGGCGCTCAAATTCAGGTACTCGTTGGGAGACTGACCGCCTAAACGGCCGATCAATTGTGAAATTGCTCCCTGGAATTTTTCTGAGTGCTCACGAATATCCAATGTTGCAAGGGGAAGACCCACACTTGAAACAACTCGGATTGCTTGTTCGAGTTCGCCTTGGGCAATGAGTTCACCTTTGTGGGTGAGGAGGTTCCGTCGGATCATAAATAGGTCGTTAAGGATTTCTTGGGTACTTGCATAGTCGCGTCCGACCACACGCGGTGACCCACTGACCAATCGATCATGTGTCAGGTGGAGCCTGAGACGAATAATGGTGAGTTTGATGCGAATCGGTTCTTCCGCATTGAGTCGGAGGTAACGCCGATCAAACTCGGGAAGCAATTCAAGATCCGTGTTTATCGAGTCCCATAATTCAGGTGAGTCGCCCACAATTCTCTCGGAAATAGAGAGGTCCTCGATTAACGAATCAATGTGTGGCAAAAGGTCCGTCAGCGCATTTTCACGCAGGAAGGTGACAACTTCAGCAGTGAGCTCTGGGGTGACGAATGGATTGCCGTCGCGATCGCCGCCGATCCAAGAACCAAAACTAATGGGACGCGAGTCGGCCGGAGGCTCAACTCCGAGTTCTTTGAAAGCATCTGCC
>DEZY01000139.1:3207-3329 GCA_002365735.1 Actinobacteria bacterium UBA3120 | reverse complement strand
CATTGACATGCAGGGTTATTTGCGATGTAGCCACAATTGATTCCCAGATATGGCGAGTCAAGGTTGTGTCGTAGGTTCCAATCAGTTCAACCAATTCGGGTTCAGTATGCACCAAATATGGG
>DEZY01000139.1:2758-2958 GCA_002365735.1 Actinobacteria bacterium UBA3120 | reverse complement strand
TAGGCTCCAATGAGCTCAACGAGTTCTGGTTCAGTGTGCACCAGGTAAGGGCGGCCTGAAAGATCAATGGCGCTTTGCACCAAACATTCATCCAGTGGGACGAGTGCATCTCCATAGCGCGTCAGTCCCGCTCGATCGCCCAGAGCCTGATTAAGCGCTTGACCAAGTGCCAAACTCGTGTCTTCAACCGTGTGATGCGC
>DEZY01000139.1:0-2528 GCA_002365735.1 Actinobacteria bacterium UBA3120 | reverse complement strand
CTTCAACCGTGTGATGCGCGTCAACATGCAAGTCACCTTTGGTGTTCACTAACAGATCAAATCCGCCGTGCTTTGCAAGTTGGGCCAGCATGTGGTCAAAGAAAGGCACCCCGGTCTCAATTGTGCTGTGCCCGGTGCCATCAAGTGATAACTCCACGAGAACGCTACTTTCCTTGGTCTCTCGCTCAATCCGTGCCATTCTGGTCATGTCTTTCCTCCTGCGCTCAGACTATCGCTCTCATACTTTGGATAAATTGGTCATTCTCACTGGGCGTCCCAATGCTGACTCGGAGCCAGCCCGAGGGACCGGTATCTCGAACCAGGATTCCTTGCTCGAGTAGCGACTTCCAGACCAGATGCGAATCGGCGAATTCCCCAAAGAACAAGAAATTGGCATCACTGGGGGCGACCCGCACCCCCAAGTCCACCAAGGCGCTCGCCACGTGATCACGACCCGCCGTGATTTCATGAACGCGTTCGAGTGACTCTTCTGCGCATCCCAGTGCGGCAATTGCTGCTGCCTGCGAAATCGAGGAGAGGTGGTAAGGCAATCGCACCAATTTGAGTGCCCGCACGATCCCTTCTCCACTCACCGCGCAGTAGCCGAGTCGCCCACCGGCGTAGCCGAATGCTTTGCTCATGGTTCGAGACACGACCACGTTTGGGTAGGTATCCAGCAGGTTCAACGCAGTTGCATTTTTCTCCCTGCGAAACTCTGCGTACGCCTCATCAACAACCACTAACGCCCCTACTTCCCGAGCGGCAATCACGATTTTTCTAATTTCGGCCAGCTCGATCAAAGTCCCTGTTGGATTATTAGGCGAAGCAAGAATCACTAGGTTAGGGGCGTGTGATGCAATTTCCTGGGTTGCTAACTCAATATCAACGGTGAAATCAGCTCGCCGTGGAATAGAAACCATTTTCGTAAACGAATCTCGGGCATACTCGGGGTACATTGAGTAGGTGGGATCAAATGTCAATGCTGTCGCTCCTGGCCCGCCGAATGCACTGAACAATTGCGACATGATCTCATTAGAACCATTTGCCGCCCAGATGCGCTCGGGTGCAATTTCCACCCCCGACTCGTGAGCCAGATAATTGGCTAGCACCGCCCGCAGCTCCGTTGCGTCGCGATCGGGGTACCTATTTATTTCACGGGCTGCCACGCCAACGGCCGCAGAAATCGCTGCAACCACAGACTCGCTCGGCGGATACGGATTTTCATTTACATTTAGCCGGACCGGCACCAGATCAATCGGTGCTCCATACGGCGATTGCCCCTGCAAATCGGTGCGAAGCGGTAATTCAAATTCGCTCATCCGCACTTATTCATTTCTCGGTCCGAACCGAGATCGCTTGCCCGTGAGCGGGCAGGTCCTCAGCGCTGGACAGCGCAAGCACGTGCGGGGCCACTTCGATCAAAGCCTCCCGCGAGTATTCAATGATGTGGACCCCGCGCAGGAAGGTCTGCACCGATAAGCCGGATGAGTGTTTTGCCGAACCGGCCGTGGGCAAAACATGATTAGAACCAGCGCAGTAATCACCCAGGGACACGGGGGCGTACGTTCCGACAAAGATTGCACCAGCATGTGTAACTCTGCGCGCCACCTCGCGCGCATTCTCAACGTGTACTTCCAAGTGCTCGGCTGCATAGTCATCAACAACCGCCAAACCCTGTTCAAGATCGTCTACCAAAATTATCGCGCTCTGCACTCCACGAAGCGCCTTTTCGATGCGCTCCGAGTGCTTCGCCAAAGGCACCCGTACCGCTAGCGAGGCTTCCACCCGTTGGGCCAAGGACTCACTGGCGGTGACCAGAACGGCCGCGGCAAGTTCGTCATGCTCGGCTTGGCTAATTAAGTCAGCGGCCACATGTGCGGGATCTGCAGTGTCATCCGCCAAAATCAGGATCTCCGTTGGTCCCGCCTCAGAATCAATACCAATGACTCCTTGTAATGCGCGTTTGGCCGCCGTAACGTAAATATTTCCGGGCCCGGTTACCAGGTCCACCGGTTGACACTCCCCTATCGGGAGTTTCACGCCGTAAGCCAACATTGCCACGGCTTGCGCGCCCCCAACCGCGTACACCTCTTCGATGCCTAGTAGGTGGCAAGCGGCCATGACTACCGGGTGCGGCCAACCACTCCAGTCTTTTTGAGGCGGCGAGACAACAGCGATGGAACCGACACCCGCAATCTGGGCTGGCACAACATTCATGACGACGCTGCTCGGATAAACCGCTTGACCACCGGGTACATAAAGTCCCACGCGGTCAACGGGGATCCACCTTTGGGTGACAGTCCCGCCCGCCACGACTTCGGTTTCGCTTTCGCCACGAACTTGGTCTGAGTGCACGATTCTTGCCCGGCGAATTGATTCCAGTAACGCCGCCCGCACTGCGGGGTCCAGATTCTCTGCCGCCTTTTCAAGTTCTGCCGCAGGAACACGAAGCGAAGGGGGCGTAATGCCGTCCAGCGCTAGAGACCAGCGAGCTACCGCCTCGGCCCCGTTCTCCCGAATATCTTCCA
>DEZY01000175.1:18864-19552 GCA_002365735.1 Actinobacteria bacterium UBA3120 | reverse complement strand
CTCCTTGCTTGCGTTGCACGTGGAAATGACCTGCCGGGCATTTTAGAGGCGATTGCTCGCGAAGTTGGTATGCCGGTTGGATTCATCGGTAAAGACGCGTCGGAAGTGTGGTCAAGTGGCACTAACGGCACGCCCAGCGGGCCATTCGCAACGCGGATAGTTCAGACTGCTCACGGGGCGGTAGGCGAGATTCGTGTGTCCACTGCGGCCTTGGCGGAGCCTGAGTTGTTGGATGCAGCCGCGAGTGCTGTCGCGGCGATCGTGAGTGTAACACCGGCGGGAGATGGTCGTAGCGCCTCGCATTTACGCACCCGACTCAATGACGTTGTTACTGCGGCGCCAGAATTTGATTCGCTGCACCGCAGGGTTCTTACTGAGTTGGCACTTGATCCGTCACGGCGTCGCCCAACACTTTCCTTCATGATCATCGCGGGGGACGGCGTGGCATCCGAACAAATTATTGAAAATATTGTGCATCGATTTTTTGTGGTTGCAGTCGCTAACGAGACTGCGCTTGGGGTTCTGGTGCTGGCTCGCGATCCACTGCGTACCTCCGGATCCCATGAAGACGTTCTTTTTCAATTCGCAAGTGACGTGCGTCGTGAATTGCCAGGCAGCGTCGTGATTGAGGGCGAACCGCAACGGACAATAAGTGACTTAGGGCGTGAGCTCCAGATCGGAAGAGCAC
>DEZY01000175.1:17412-18758 GCA_002365735.1 Actinobacteria bacterium UBA3120 | reverse complement strand
ATCTGCAGGTGCTTGCTGCGGATGCCTCGATCCGAAGAAGCCATAGCACCATCATTTATCGACGCGATACGACATTACTTCGCCTATTGGCCCATCTGGACGATGTAGGTGACATTGAGAGATTTGTGTCTCGGGAACTCGGCCCGGTATTGGAATATGATGCGCAGCATCGCCCGCCGTTGATGCCTACTCTGCTCGCCCTACTCAGCAGCGATAGCAAGGTGGCTGCGGCTGAGCGCTTGGGCGTGTCCCGCCAAACAATGCACCAGAAGAGCCAAATCTTGGAAGGGATGCTGGGGCTGGTGCCGAATGCGCCGCTCACCCGTCGGGCGGCGGTCACGCTGGCTGCCCAACTTTGGCAGTGGCGCACTACCAACACTCTTTGAGGCTGGAGAGCCGTCGCCCCTTGCTTTCAGCCGAGCAAGTACACACGATGAAACGGCTGAGTTTTTCCTCGTGAAGGGACTGGGTAAGGGCCATCGAGTCATTCCGTTTCCCTCTGTGGTGTCAGGTTTTTTCCGAGTGGTCACGGACCGTCGAATCACAGCAGCGCCGGCATCCCCTGAAGAGGCACTCGACTTTATGGATCAATTGCTCACGTCGACTTTGGTGACTATAGGTGAGTCTGGACCTCGCATTTGGCAAATACTTCGAACCATGATTTCTCGTTAACAACTTCAGGGCTCAGAAGTCACCGAAGTACTTCTTGCAACGGCGACTGTGGAAGCTGAAGTTGAATGGGTGTCCTTCGATCGAGGGTTTTCGCGCTTCTCTGAGCTCACCCGGATAAATCCAGCGGATCCCGACCTGTACATGAGTCAGTGAAGTCCCTAAAGTTCTGTCATGACGAATATTGATCCTGCCGAGGGCGCCCGGGTTTTTGATCTCGACCGTTCTTATGTCTTTCATTCCTGGAGTGCACAGAAAGCACTTAAGCCCATGTGCATCGCCGGGGCTGAGGGGAGCTACTTCTGGGACTACGACGGAAATAAGTTCCTTGATTTCGCTTCACAACTGGTCAACGTAAATATTGGACACCAACACCCCAAGGTGATTGCCGCAATCCAAGACCAAGCCGGGAAACTTGCAACAATTGCGCCGCAGCATGCCAATGACAAGCGTGGAGAAGCAGCGCAGCGCATCGTTGAACTTGCTGGCGGCAAGGCTGCCAAAGTTTTCTTCACCAATGGTGGGGCCGACGGCGTTGAAAACGCAATCCGTATGGCGCGCTTGCACACACACAAACATAAAATTCTTTCCGCTTATCGTTCGTATCACGGAAACACTGGCAGTGCAATCCAAGCAACAGGTGATCCACGACGCTGGCCAAATGAGTACTCGGCCCA
>DEZY01000175.1:14875-17206 GCA_002365735.1 Actinobacteria bacterium UBA3120 | reverse complement strand
ACTGTCGGTGCAGTGCTGCTTGAGACCGTGATTGGTACTGCAGGTGTTTTAGTTCCGCCACCGGGTTACCTCGAAGGTGTTCGTGCGCTGTGCGACAAGTACGAGATCGTCATGATTTTGGACGAAACAATGTCGGGCTTTGGTCGAACCGGAAAATGGTTCGCTTACCAAAACTGGAATGTTGAACCGGATCTGGCTGTTTTCGCCAAGGGTTCCAATTCAGGTTACGTTCCTGTTGGCGGTGTGATCATTTCAGGTGAAATCGCGGCCACATTTGATGAAAGAGTATTTCCTGGTGGACTTACCTATTCGGGACATCCGCTAGCCGCGGCTTCCATTGTCGCTTCAATTGATGCGATGAAGGAAGAAAAAATAATTGAAAACGCCGCATCAATTGGTGAAAATGTTTTGGGACCTGGTTTGCGCGAACTTGCGAAGAAGCATCCGGTGATTGGCGAGGTCCGTGGTCTTGGCGTGTTCTGGGCACTTGATCTGGTAACCAACCGCGAAACGCGCGAACCACTTGCGCCATATGGTGGAACATCACAGGCCATGACCGATTTAGTCACCGAGTGCAAGAAGCGTGGGCTCATGCCATTTGCTAACTTCAACAGAATGCACGTGGTGCCACCCTGTGTCGTGACCGAAGCCGAAGCGCGCGATGGTCTGGAAATTCTTGACCAGGCATTTAGTGCAATTGACTCCTACTACCAAGGCTGACCGAACTTGAAGTGTTTGGTCATTGGCGCAGGGGCCCGTGAACACGTAATTACGAGCGCACTGCTGCGTGACCCTGAAGTTGAATCTGTTGTTGTAGCTCCGGGCAATGCTGGGATCGCTGCACTGGTTCAGTGTGTGCCAATTGATGTAACGGATGCGCAAGCGATCGGAGAGTTGGCAACTGAACTTGATGTCGACCTTGTGGTTGTTGGTCCAGAAGTACCACTGATGGCCGGCGCTGCTGACGCACTGATTGCTCGCGGGATTCCTTGTTTCGGGCCAACGAGTGAGGCTGCCTTCATTGAGGGTAGTAAAGCATTTTGCAAGGAAGTGATGGCCGAAGCAGGTATCCCCACCGCAATGGCTCTCGTCTGCGCGGATGCTTCCGAAGCCGAGATTGCTCTGGGCACCTTCGGCCCTCCCTACGTTGTGAAAGACGACGGGCTTGCGGCAGGCAAGGGAGTTGTTGTCACATCGGACCGAAGTGAGGCACTTGCGCACGCAGAGTCCTGCTTTGCGGTCGGTGGAACGGTAGTCATAGAAGAATTTTTAGACGGACCCGAAGTCTCACTCTTTGGAATCTCTGACGGGACGACCGTGGTCCCATTGCAGCCGGCACAAGATTTCAAACGAGTGGGTGACAACGACGAGGGGCCCAATACGGGTGGAATGGGCGCCTACTCGCCACTCCCCTGGTTGGAAGAAAGTGTTGTCGACGAGGTTACCGAGCGCGTGTTGCAACCGATGCTGGATGCAATGAACCGGCGGGGAACACCATTTGTGGGGGTGCTCTATGCCGGGCTGGCTATGACAACACGTGGAATCCGGGTAATTGAATTCAATGCGCGCTTTGGTGACCCCGAAGCCCAAGTGGTGCTCTCCCGATTGGTCACCCCGTTGGGAGGATTTCTCTATGCAGCGGCAACAGGGCAGCTCGACAGTTTTGCCCGACTGCGTTGGGAACCGGGGTTTGCGGTCAGTGTTGTGATCGCAGCCCAGGGTTACCCGGCCAATCCACTCCTGGGTACCACAATTTCTGGTTGTGAAATTGTCGAATTGGAGCCAGACATTGCCGTTTTTCACGGGGGAACAGCTCAAGTGGATGGGGAACTGGTTACCTCTGGTGGCCGGGTGCTCTCGGTGACCGCCCATGCTCCTACCTTGAGCCAGGCTCGCGAGCGCGCCTACGCGGGCGTGGCCCAGATCAAGATTGCTGGGTCCCACTTTCGCGGCGATATTGCTCAAAATGCTTGCACCACTGACTCGTGAATAGGGCGCGTGAAAGACTACTCGCGTGGGTAGCCAAATGAATTCAATTGATAACGTGCTTGCCTCACGGTATGCATCGGAACCAATGCAGGAACTCTGGGCGCCAGAGGCCAAAATTCGACTCGAGCGGCAACTATGGATTGCCGTCATGCGGGCCCAGCAGGAATTGGGAATTTCGATCCCAAAGGGAATACCTGAACAATACGAAGCGGTAATTGACACTGTCGATCTGGAGTCAATCGCAGAGCGCGAACGGGTGACCAAGCATGATGTTAAAGCACGCATTGAAGAGTTCAACGACTTAGCCGGTGCCGAGCACATCCATCTTGGCATGACCTCGCG
>DEZY01000175.1:13144-14600 GCA_002365735.1 Actinobacteria bacterium UBA3120 | reverse complement strand
GCGGCACTTGATCGGTTGAGTGGACTTGCGGTGGCGTATTCCGAACTTGCCATGGCGGGTCGTTCACATAATGTCGCAGCCCAAATCACAACTCTTGGTAAACGCATGGCCACTTTTGCCGAGGAGTTGCTTTTCGCGGTTGAAAGGCTCGAAGAATTGATCGACGCGTATCCACTGCGTGGAATTAAAGGTCCGGTGGGTACCGCACAAGACATGCTGACTCTGCTTGATGGAAATGTTGAAGCACTATCGAAACTTGAAAGTCGGGTTGCTACACATTTAGGCTTTAACAACCTATTCACCAGTGTCGGTCAGGTTTATCCGCGTTCACTCGATTTTGAAGTCACCGCTCTCCTGGTTCAGCTTGCATCCGGACCGTCAAACTTCGCAACAACTGTTCGCTTGATGGCTGGTCAAGAACTTGCAACCGAAGGTTTTCTTCCTGGTCAAGTGGGTTCCTCGGCCATGCCCCACAAGATGAATGCTCGTTCATGTGAACGAATTAATGGCTTCCATGTAATTCTGCGGGGCTACATGAACATGTGTGCTGATCTATCGGGTCAACAGTGGAATGAAGGAGATGTTTCCTGTTCAGTTGTGCGCAGGGTCGCCCTCCCGGATTCATTTTTTGCTATCGATGGACTGATGGAAACATTTCTCACTGTGCTCGACGCATTCGGTGCTTTCCCCGCCATGATTGACCGGGAACTTGATCGCTTCCTTCCTTTCCTCGCAACAACTAAGATTTTGATGGCGGCTGTTCAGTCAGGTGTGGGCCGGGAAAGCGCACACGAGATAGTCAGGGAGCATGCGGTTGCGTCAGCGCTCGCGATGCGTGAAACACCTGATGCACATAACGACCTTTTGGAAAAGCTTGCAGCGGACCCTCGTCTTGACTTCACCGTCGAGCAATTAAATTCGCTACTTGCTCAACCAATTGAATTTACCGGTGCCGCTCAACAGCAAGTTCGTGCTCTGGCAGACCGGGTTGAAATTCTCACCGCGCGTTATCCGGATGCCGCGGGCTACCAACCAGGCGGCATTCTGTGACCCAACAACTTGCCCACAATTACGATCTTCCGGACGGTTACGAGCACATTTACTCAGGCAAGGTACGAGATCTTTTCCGCACCCCGCAAGAGCGGATACTGATGGTGACCAGTGACCGAATTTCCGCGTACGACTGGGTCCTCCCAACGGAAATCCCCGACAAGGGTCGAATTCTTAATTCAATTTCGCAATGGTGGTTCGCGCAACTACAGGGGCTGGTGTTTAACCACACCACGACGTCCAAAGTGCCCAAGTCGGTCACCGGTCGCGCTGTTGTGTGTGAACCACTCGAAATGTTTCCGGTGGAGTGTGTTGTTCGTGGCTACCTGGCCGGCAGTGGCTACTCCGATTACCTTGCAACACGAAAGATTTCTGGGAATGGTTTACCGCCAGGGTTGAAAGAAGG
>DEZY01000175.1:5542-13046 GCA_002365735.1 Actinobacteria bacterium UBA3120 | reverse complement strand
CACGACGAGAACATCACCTATGACGACGTGATTGTTGAGCTCGGACAAGAGGAAGCACAAGAACTAAAGCGTCTGTCGACCGCCGTGTACGAACATGCAGCAGAGATATCAAGTCGAAAAGGGTTAATACTCGCTGACACCAAGTGTGAGTTCGGAGTTGCTCTGGGCGGCAAGTATCAAGGCCAAATCATTTTGGGTGACGAGGTACTTACACCGGATTCATCTCGATATTGGGAGAAGGAATTGTGGAATCCGGGCGGCCCCCAACCTTCATTTGATAAACAGTTCGTTCGCGACTGGTTAACCTCACCAGAGTCCGGGTGGAACAAAAACTCAGGTGAAGCCCCACCGCCCTTACCGGACGAAATTGTTGAGAAAACCCGCGCCAAGTACGTTGAGGCATACGAACGCATCACCGGGGAGAAGTTCGAGTGAGTACCTGGCTAGTCACGGGGGGCGCAGGTTATATCGGCTCGCATGTTGTTCGTGAATTGCAATTAGCGGGTTTTCAGCCGGTAGTATTTGATGATTTTTCGGCAGGATTGCATTCACGTGTTCCACAGGATGTGCCAGTTGTCGAAGGTGATATCGCAGATACCAAGGCGCTACGAGCGGCGTTTACTAAATTTGAGGTCACCGGAGTCATTCATCTTGCCGCGAAGAAGGCCGCGGGCGAGTCAGTGGACCTGCCCCTGTATTACTACAAGGAAAATGTCACCGGACTACAAAGCGTGCTCGGTGCAATAGTTGATTCAGGCATAGATAATTTTGTGTACTCCTCTTCAGCCGCGGTATACGGAACTCCACAATCAAATCCGGTGAAAGAAAGTGAACCTCTCAATCCCGAATCCCCGTACGGTGAAACAAAAGTTATCGGTGAGTGGTTGGCCAAAGACTTGGCCACCAGCAATGCACTGAACTGGGTCTCATTGAGATATTTCAACGTTGCCGGAGCCGGCAGTGACGACTTGGGTGATAACAGCGTGAACAACTTAATCCCGATGGTTTTCCAAGCGCTCGAAATCGGTGGGAGACCTAAGATTTTTGGAGCGGACTACCCGACCCCAGACGGAACCTGTATTCGTGACTACATCCATGTAGTCGATCTGGCTGGGGCCCATGTTGCTGCAGTTAAAAAGTGTGAAACCGGCCGAGCAAATCTGGCAATAAATGTTGGCCGTGGAAGTGGAGTGAGTGTCCAAGAGGTCATGGACTCAATCGCGGGGGTTATCGGGCGCGATATCAGCCCCGAAGTTGTGGGTCGCCGAGCCGGTGACCCAGCCGCCACCTTCGCCGATGTGGAACTGGGTGAGGCCGAATTGGCATGGTCGGCGCAGCGAGATCTAAACGACATGGTTTCTTCGGCGTGGAGCGCCTGGCAATCCGCACACCGATAGGCTGGGACTATTCCACCGAAACCAGGAGAGCCAGTGGCCCGCGTCGTCGTAAACGTTGCACTTAAACCCGAAATTCTTGACCCTCAGGGCCGCGCAGTTCAAGGCGCCCTTGGTCGGTTGGGTCTTAGCGGCGTGATTAATGTTCGTCAGGGGAAGCAGTTCACGATCGACCTCGATGGTGAACTCGAGGGTGACCGGGCTGATCTTCTGGAAAAACTGGCGGGGGAATTGCTGAGTAATCCAGTAATCGAAGACTTCGCCCTCACGGTTGAGAACTGATTTTGTCCGCCCGTATTGGTGTCGTAACTTTCCCCGGATCACTCGATGATGCAGATGCTGCCCGAGCAATCCGGATTTCCGGGGGAACTGCGGTAGCACTGTGGCATGGTGATGCTGACCTGCATAGTGTTGACGCGGTCGTCCTTCCGGGTGGATTTTCCTACGGTGATTACTTACGCTGTGGAGCGATTGCAAAGTTTGCCCCCGTCATGTCTTTAGTGATTGAGAAAGCCCAAGTTGGACTCCCAGTCTTGGGGATCTGCAACGGATTCCAAATTCTGTGTGAGAGCCACCTTCTGCCTGGAGCCTTGACTCGAAACGACCACCAGTATTTCATTTGCCGTGATCAGAAGCTACGAATTGAAAGTACCGATACCGCGTGGACAAAAGACTTTGCACTTGGTCAAGAGATCGTGATTCCATTAAAAAATGGTGAGGGCGGTTACGTTGCAAGTGAAGCGGTTCTCGACGAACTTTTTGCCGAAAACCGAGTGATTGCGACCTATCAAGGTGGAAATCCAAATGGTAGTTACCGCAATATTGCTGGAATCTCGAATAAGGCTGGCAATGTTGTGGGTCTGATGCCGCACCCCGAACATGCGGTTGAAGCGTTAACCGGTCCAACAACCGATGGAATCCCCTTCTTCACCAGCGTTCTGAAGTCTCTAGTTGGAGCGCCATGATCGATTCGGTAAATACCGCCCAAGATAGTCCCGACACCGAACAACCATGGGCCGATCTGGGTCTAAGGCAAGACGAGTACGAAAGCATCAAGGAGATTTTGGGCCGGCGCCCAACAAGTAGCGAGCTAGCTATGTATTCGGTGATGTGGAGTGAGCATTGCTCGTACAAGTCCAGCAAAGTGCATTTGCGCCAGTTTGGTGACAAAGCTCCAAAGACCGACGCGCTGCTGGTGGGAATCGGTGAGAACGCTGGCGTAGTTGATATTGGTGACGGTTGGGCCGTCACATTTAAAGTGGAAAGTCACAATCACCCCTCCTACGTTGAGCCGTATCAAGGAGCGGCGACCGGTATTGGTGGGATTGTCCGCGACATTATTTCCATGGGTGCCCGCCCACTTGCGGTGATGGATCCCCTTCGTGTGGGTGCAGCCGATGCCCAGGACACGAAGCGGGTTCTGCCGGGAGTGGTTGCAGGAATTGGTGGATACGGCAACTGTCTTGGCCTCCCCAATATCGGTGGCGAATTGGTTTTTGACGAAAGCTATGCCGGAAACCCGCTGGTTAATGCGCTGTGTGTGGGTTCTATGAAACATGAAGACATCCATCTCGCCAGCGCCAAAGGGGTGGGAAACCTCGTGGTTCTTTACGGTGCCCGGACCGGCGGTGACGGCATTGGCGGAGTGTCAGTACTCGCGTCGGAAACATTTGATGCTGACGGTCCCGCCAAGCGTCCGAGCGTTCAAGTGGGTGATCCGTTTATGGAGAAACTGCTGATCGAAGCGACCCTTGAAGTGCTGCACGCCGGGCTTGTGGAAGGTATCCAAGATCTCGGTGGTGCTGGTATCTCGTGCGCGACAAGTGAGCTCGCATCAAATGGCGAAGGTGGCATGCGGGTCTACCTTGATCGGGTTCTCTTGCGTGACGCGTCACTTTCCCCAGAAGAAATTTTGATGAGTGAGTCGCAAGAGCGCATGTGCGCGGTTGTTACCCCGGGAAAGATTGATGCCTTCATGCAATTATGTAACAAGTGGGAGGTCGAAGCAGTCGTTATAGGTGAAGTCACCGATACCGGGCGCTTGGTGATTGACTGGCACGGGGACACGATCGTCGACGTCCCACCACGTTCAGTTGCCCACGACGGTCCCGTGTACGACCGCCCATTCCACCGCCCGAGCTGGCAAGACGCGTTACAAGCTGACGCACCAACAGCTGAGCGCCTTGCCCGCCCGTCAACACCGGATGCGCTGAAACAGACTCTGGTCGACCTGATCTCCTCACCGAATCTTGCGTCAAAGAGTTGGGTGACGTCCCAATACGACCGCTATGTTCTGGGTAACACGATTCTTGCCCAGCCAGAAGACGCGGGCATGATTCGAGTTGATGAGGAAAGTGGGCTAGGGGTCGCAATCTCAACCGACTGCAATTCGCGCTTTGCCAAGCTTGATCCTTATGCTGGCGCGCAATTAGCGTTGGTGGAGTCCTATCGAAATATCAGTGTTGCTGGCGCAAAACCACTCGCCGTCACTAATTGTTTGAACTTTGGTTCACCCGAAGACCCGGAAGTGATGTGGCAATTCGCCCAAGCAACAACGGGGTTGGCTGATGCGTGCCTTGAACTTGGCATTCCTGTTACCGGTGGCAACGTTTCCTTTTACAATCAAACAGGTTCCACTGCAATTCACCCGACCCCTGTTGTTGGTGTTCTTGGCGTGATCGATGACGTTGATCGTCGAACGCGCATCGCTTGGAAAAACGACGGCGAACCGATCTATATTTTAGGGGACACGACCGATGAATTCGGAGGAAGTGAATGGGCCCACCTACAAGGCCACCTCGGCGGGTTTCCACCCAAAGTTGACCTTCCAGGGGAAAGATTGCTGAGTGAAATTATGGTTACGGCCTCTCTTGAGGGAATGATTACCGCGGCACATGACGTCTCCGACGGCGGAGTCGGGGTTGCGGTGACCGAGATGGCCCTGCGTGCGAATATCGGTGCCCGCTTTTGGATCCCCGACAATATTGATCCATTTGTTTTCCTTTTCTCCGAAAGTACCGCGCGTGCAATCGCGGTTATTCCGCGAACTGAGGAACATCGATTTACCGAAATGTGTGCTGCCCGAGGAATCAGTGCAACTCAGTTTGGCGTGGTTGATTCCGGTCTCGGCGTTAACAGCGGTCACCCAGGAGAGCAGGTAATTGTTTTTGATTCGCAATTCACTCTGACAATTGATCAGCTGCGCGCAGCCAATGAGGCGACACTGCCCGCGCTTTTTGGTGGTTAAGGATGCTCAGCCCAAGCGAGCGCGAGTTACTGGGATCAGTAGCAAATCAATTTGACCAGATGGACAAGGAGCAAACCCGCACGGCGGTCAAAGCGATCCTGCGTGAGCTCACCGAGATCGCACCGGGCCGTAGCGTTGAATTGCGCATCCCACCATTTGCTGCCACCCAGATAGTTGACGGCCACACCCACCGCAGGGGAACCCCCGCTGCGGTCGTTGAACTCGATGCAGCGACCCTGTGTCAACTGGCAATCGGCCACAGCACGTGGGCCGCGCTCGTCGGCCAAGGATTAATCTTGGCAAGTGGTGAACGCTCAGATCTGAGCCGGTTGTTCCCTTTGTCAAGCTGAGGCCTCGTACAGCGGCACCATCAGTAAGAAAGCAATTAGCTGAGCGCCTTCTAGAAGGGATCCCGGTTCTGGCTGTAGTTCATCGGTTAGATGTTTATCGACTTATTTTAGGGCGCGCACGACACTGGGTCGCCCCGGACCGTTCCGGCCACGGCACGCTCGATGTGCGTAGACTGATGTCGTGCCCCGCGGTGATGGTCTTCTCAACCACAACCTCCTCTCTGAGGACATCGGACCCCAAGACGCTTGTGGTGTTTTTGGTGTCTGGGCCCCTGGCGAAGAAGTGTCAAAACTGACCTACTTTGGGCTTTACGCTTTGCAACACCGTGGTCAAGAATCAGCTGGCATGGCGGTGAGCGACGGTTCCAGAATCGTGGTCTTCAAGGACATGGGTTTGGTATCTCAAGTATTCAATGAAGGTGTACTTGAGTCCCTGCAGGGATACCTTGCAATTGGTCATACTCGGTACTCAACAACAGGTGCGAGCATCTGGGAGAACGCCCAACCCACTTTTCGAACCACCGCGACCGGGCACCTTGCGCTAGGTCACAATGGCAATCTGACTAATACCCACGAACTTCGCAAGCGAATCGCCGAACTGCACAGCGGCTCGGGGGAATTACCCTTCAATACAGCTGTTGCGGCAACCACTGATACGGAAATTTTGACGGCACTACTCGCGGCTCATCCGGATCTTTCACTCGAAGAAGCAGCAATCGCAGAGCTCCCATTAGTGCAGGGAGCTTTTTCTTTGGTGTTTATGGACGACACCACGCTGTACGCGGCGCGCGATCCACAAGGAATTAGGCCACTGGTGCTCGGTCGCCTCGAATCTGGCTGGGTAGTCGCCAGCGAGTCCGCTGCACTGGACATCGTCGGGGCTTCGGTTATTCGCGAAGTAGAACCTGGCGAATTGATTGCCATCGATGCTCAAGGATTACGGGCTCGTCGGTTTGCACCAGCCGCGCCCAAGGGTTGCCTATTCGAATACGTCTACTTAGCACGACCTGATACGACCATCGCAGGAAGATCAGTGCAGGCAACCCGTGTTGACACGGGCCGTCGGTTGGCCAACTCGAGCCCGGTTGAGGCGGACCTTGTTATCCCGGTTCCCGAGTCCGGGCGTTATGCAGCAATTGGTTACGCCCAAGAATCCGGCATCCCATTCGCGGAGGGGCTTGTCAAAAACTCCTATGTGGGGCGCACCTTCATTCAACCCTCTCAGACGATTCGTCAACTGGGTATTCGACTTAAATTGAATCCCCTCAAAGAAGTGATTGCTGGGCAGAGACTGGTGGTTGTCGACGACTCGATTGTTCGCGGCAACACGCAGCGCGCATTGGTGCGGATGCTGCGTGAAGCCGGGGCGCTTGAAGTGCACGTGCGAATTTCTAGCCCTCCGGTTAAGTGGCCGTGTTTTTATGGAATTGACTTTGCCACCCGAGCCGAATTAATTGCTAACGGGCTCAGCGTTGACGACATTTGTGCATCCATCGGAGCTGACTCGCTCGCATACGTTGGGCTCGATGTACTTGTCGAGGCAACCCAGATACCCAAAAATAACCTATGTCGGGCGTGTTTTGACGGGGTTTACCCGGTGGAACTATCGGAGGAACACCGCGTACACCTTGAGGTATTTGAAGGGATTGAGCGTCGGGTTTCTAAATCAGAAAACCTGCACGTTGATCCACTGGCCCTTGATGCTTTGAATCTCCCATGACGCAACAGCGTGCGACCTACGCGCAAGCAGGTGTTGACGTGGAGTCCGGTGAAAGAGCCGTTGAGTTAATGCGCGCATCTATTGTGGCAAGTACCCGACCAGAAGTGGTCGGTGACTTTGGTGGGTTTGCCGGACTGTTTGATATCTCGGCCGCGAAGTTAATGCGCAAGCCGTTACTTGCGACATCCACTGATGGCGTAGGAACTAAAATTGCAGTTGCCCGCGCACTTGATATTCACCACACGGTTGGGTTGGATCTAGTAGCCATGGTGGTTGACGACCTCGTGGTGTGTGGCGCGGAACCACTTTTTATGACCGACTACATCGCGGTTGGTTCCGTGAACCCAGAGCGAATTGCAAGCATTGTTTCGGGGATAGCCCGCGGCTGTGAACGGGCGGGCTGCGCCCTTGTCGGTGGGGAGACAGCCGAACACCCGGGGCTGATGGCCCCCGATGAATACGATATTGCTGGGGCTGGAACCGGCATTGTTGACTCGGACAATTTATTGGGCCCGGACAAGGTAAATGCGGGAGATATTGTTATTGCGATGAAGTCTTCAGGGCTTCATTCAAATGGGTATTCACTCGCTCGCCACGTGCTGGTGGGTGACGGAAAATTGGGCCTCGATGCGCATGTTGATGCACTCGGTAGAACTGTCGGTGAAGAACTGTTGGAACCAACGCATATCTACGCATTAGACGCGCTGGCGCTCATTTCGGGATCGCGGGTGCATGCATTCAGTCACGTAACTGGTGGGGGCATCGCTGCCAACCTAGCCCGAGTGCTTCCGGA
>DEZY01000175.1:4916-5394 GCA_002365735.1 Actinobacteria bacterium UBA3120 | reverse complement strand
AATGTGATCTGCAGTGAAGGCAATGTGCCACAACTTGATGCTGAGAAGACATTTAATATGGGAATTGGCATGCTGGCGGTTGTTGGGAAAGACAGTGTCGACGCAGCCCTCGAAATTTTGGGACAACGCCAAGTGGACGCGTGGGTGTGTGGTTCGGTTCGGGATCGAACTGCGGGTGAAAAAGGTGACTATCCCGCGAAGGGTGGCGGTGGGGGAGCGGTAAACCTTGTCGGTACTTACGAAAACTAGGTCGGTAAATTAACCGGTAGTTTCTTCTCCGGCTTCTTCGTAGTACTTGGCGTAAGGGTCAGCGCCAGGAACCTCTTCTTCGGCTACTTCGTCAACGGGCACGGGGGCAGGCTGACCCCTGAGTTCGGCTTGCAATTGATCAAAATCGGTTTGAGGTCCGCCGTATTTGAGTTCGCGAGCAACTTTTGTTTGTTTTGCTTTGGCGCGTCCTCTACCCATGTTGAATGAT
>DEZY01000175.1:0-4801 GCA_002365735.1 Actinobacteria bacterium UBA3120 | reverse complement strand
TTAGCTTTCGCTCGGCCGCGTCCCATGACTCAACCCCCTCTTCCAGTAAATACCGGTAGCTAGTTGACGAATAGTCTCGATGGGAGCAATCTTGCCCCCCACCGGAGGAATACTACCTGCCACCCTATGCGTCGGCAGAAAGTGCCAAGGCGACTAGGCATTAATGATCGCCCACGCTGCGGCTTCGGCCGCTGCCACAGGGGTAATGCCGGCTTGTGCTGCCGATTCCAGCACCGTCAGCGTGGTGGGGTAGACCCGCATTACCTGTTCACGCGCTCGCTCAACATTAGCCCCAACTAACTCTTCTGCCACTTGAATCACACCGCCGCAATTGACCATGAAGTCCGGGGCATACAAAATACCCGCAGCGGCGAGCAAATCTCCAACATCGGGCGTAGCGAGCTGGTTGTTCGCTCCACCACACACCAAAGAAACCCCGACCGCGGTCAGTTGTGGAACCAATTCAGGGGTAATGAACCCGCCCATGGCATTGGGGGAAATGATTGTGGGACCAAAGTTAAGCATCTCTGCAAAGGAGTCCACGAAAACGAGATCGGGGTAGGTGGCCGACAGATCGGTGCGAACACTGGCCACCGGATCCATTGCGATCACTTTTGCCCCCCCAGACTCAATGAGGTGCCCAATTAATCTCCCACCCACTTTGCCGGCACCAATCACACCAACGGTGACCCGTGATAGGTCGTTGCTCCCGGACAAGTATTCGACGCAGGCTTGGATGCCCTGCCAAATTCCCAGGGCGGTCAGGATCCCCGAGTCTCCGACGCCACCCTTTTCTGGGGAACGGCCCGTGACAAATTGGCTGGTTTCCCCGAGCACATCCATGTCGGCAACCTGCATCCCAACGTCACCGGCGGTCACATATTTCCCACCCAAGGACTCGATCAAGGTTCCATAGTTAAGTAATTCTTGACGCGATTTCTGATGCGGATCCGCGAGGATTACTGCCTTACCGCCGCCGTGAGCGAGTCCGGCCAAGGCATTTTTTAAGGACATGGCGCGAGAAAGGCGGAGGGCGTCGGAGTAGGCCGCTACCTGAGGATTGGGGTGATCGGCATACAGAGACATTCGAGTACCACCCAAAGCCGGCCCCAATTTTGTTGAGTGAATGGCAACGACAGCACGCAAGCCGGTTTCCCGATCTTGGGTCAGAATTACTTCCTCGTGGTCAGAAAATTGGGCCCAGGGGTCTTGATCAGTATCCATGCCATCAGGGTAGAGGAGCCAAGAATCTAGCCCAATCACCCCTAAGATTGGCACTCGAAGTTGCGTAACCCCTGAACAGGGATACGGTTACGGGTAGGACAAGTGTGAGTACGAAGAAGGATGGTATCGCAGACATGACCTCAATGGGATCACGACAATTCGGAATGGCGGCCAGCAACGCCGGTACCATCAACGCCCCCATTTCGCGCATTAGCTCAATTCCCGAGACCGAACACCTGATGACACCCGGGGAAGTCGCGGCCTTGTTCCGGGTTGACCCCAAGACCGTAACCCGCTGGGCAAAGGCAGGAAAACTCACGAGCATTCGAACACTCGGTGGCCACAGACGTTATCGGTCCTCTGAGGTTCGCTCACTTTTAGAAAAGAGCGGCGCTCGCATCGGAGACGGGATTTAGGATCTCGTTCACGCCAGCGTGAGAGGCGGTAGTCTTACCGCGTGACCGAACCCTTTTATCAAACAATTGTGCTGGTCGTCAAAGGTGCATTTAGTGGGTTGGGGTTAAAGATTGATGTAGTGGGAGAAGAAAACATCCCACTCGTTGGCGGCGCCATTCTCGCGATCAATCACACGAGTTACCTTGATTTCGCCCTCGGTGGCATCCCAGCAAATCGACGTGGACGCAGGCTGGTCCGCTTCATGGCCAAAGACGCAATTTTTAGACACAAAATTGCTGGTCCGCTCATGCGCGGTATGAAACACATTCCTGTTGATCGTGACGCCGGGTCCCAGGCTTTCCGCGACTCCGTGGCAGCGCTCAAAAATGGTGAGATTGTTGGTGTATTCCCGGAAGCGACCATGAGTCGTTCGCTGGACATCAAGGAAATAAAAAGCGGAACTATCCGAATGGCTCGGATTGCAAAAGTCCCGGTACTCCCCATGATTATTTTCGGCGGGCACCGCATCCTTTCTTATGGCGTTAAAGACTTCACGCGGGGCCGCTGTGCCGTAATCATGGTGGGAAAACCACTCGATGTTGATGGTGACCCTGAAGAAGGTAATGATCGACTGCGAGAAGCGCTCCGCGACCTTTTAGCGCAGGCAGTTGAACGCTATCCGGATAAAGTCTCGGGTGCTTCCTGGCTTCCCGCACGATTTGGTGGGAGCGCTCCAACACTGGAGGAAGCTGAAGTAATTGAGGTTGCCGCGCAACTGGAACGAGCAGCAAAGCGAGCGCAGAAGAAGAATTAGTTACTGCTTCCCCCACGCTTTTGCGCTGATTGTCACATTGCGGTTGGACATAAGTGCCACACGATCGCCGCGATCGCGCAGAAGGGTTGAGTCGCGTCCCCAGTACTGGGTTGAACGCGTTGGCTGTCCTTTTCCAATTCGCACAGTCAATGATTCCCCCGGCCTAATCGACGTGTTGGGTAAGAATGGGTACGTGGAAACATCGCGCCTGAGGTGGTAGCCATCCAGTAACGCTGAGGACTTTCCAGTATTTTTAATCCTGATGTATTCCTGATTCGTACGCTGTGACATTTTTTTTGCGGTCGAAACGGCATTGACTTTAGTGATTCGCAAAACACCCTGCATCGGATCTGAGCAATCCAGTACGCATGGGTACTCGTAGTAGGAACGAACTGCGGTATTTCGATCGAGTAGGTAGGCGCCATCGCCCAAGAAGGAACTAATGTCAGTATTTCGAAAAAGCGCCTCGTCTGATCCCCAGTAGAGATCCCGTGGCTCCGGTGTGCCGTTTGTGCCCACTCCCATGTGCACAACCCGAAAATCGTTGGGGGCAAGAATAGATCCGGATGGAAGGTGAAACCATTCTGATACACCTGAGTCACGCAATAGCCATCCGGTGAGATCGACATCGCTTTCACCAAGATTGCGAATTATGGCGTATTCGCCATTGACATTGTTGTTGTCATTGCCTTCGGCATCCCAATTGAGAATCACACTCAATTTTGCTTCCGGTTGCTCTAGCGGTCCACAGTAATTCGGATCCCATAACCCGATTTTTTTAAGTTGGGTTTGAGCAATCATGACCCGGTATTTATAGGACTGGGCTGCTTCCTTTTGCAGGGTGAACCACATGGCCAACCCTGATTGAGCGACGACTGCTTGAAGGTCAATGTCGTATTGATTGGTCTGTGAATTCCAGGCGAACGCGTAGCGCTGAATCCTTCCGCGGTTTTCTGAGGCTTTGTCCAGAGACCGTAATTGCACTTTGGTTCCTGGGCGCAATACCGAGGCAAGCACTTCAGTAGCTTCGGCGCCTCCACACATATCCTTGTCCCGGTGGATGTTGTTAAATCCACGAATCTCGGGCGTGTTCACGCCCAGGAGTCGCACGGTGACGTAGTCGGTCGCGCCTTCTTCGATGAACCGAAAAGTGTCCCCATCAGAGACAACGTCAACGATTCCAGTTTCCTGGATTGGGATGTCCAGGTAGCTGTATTGGGACAAATCCCAGGTATCTGCGGTTGCACTAACTGGAAATCCGACCAGCAACAATGCGCCTGCCGCGATACCCGCTGCCACGCCAGTCATTGACCGGATCCAGATATTCTCGCTGTTCACGCTGGCTCCTGACCTCCCAGAATCTAAAAAGATTCTGTGTGTTCGACGCAATGGTAAGTAAATGGTTCCAAAAATGGGAAACTAAGCCGGATCATCCCAACTCCCGGCCTGCGAAGGAAGTCACACGGATTTTGGGCCGATACTGTCTTAGAATGCGACCAATCTCGAGTCAGACGTCGACCACGCGTACAGTTCGGGTTCGCTGCGTAATTGTCGCATACAGCGGCAAAGGGTTAGGTCTTGCCTAATATGTGAGAGGGGGGCTACCTATGTGCCGTCAAGTGAGCTGCAAGACCTGCAAGAAGGCAACCTGGTCTGGTTGCGGTAACCATAAGAATGAGGTTTTGCGCGGAGTTCCTAAGAATCAGCGCTGCTCATGTACCGCCGCCGACAAGGCCGCTGCTCGAAACAATAAGGGCTTCTTCGCCAAAATTTTCGGAGCCTGACTCTCAATTACCAGGGCCATCAATTCGCCAACGAAGCATTTGATGGGACCCTTGCTCAGGTGGAGCGATGAACTCCTCCACGAACACGCCACCATTATTTATTATCACACGTTGTGAGGCAACATTGTCAAACACTGTGGTGAGTTCAACACACGGCAAGCCCGAATCCCAGGCAATTGGAAGCATTTGGGAAAGTGCACTCGTTGCATAGCCTCGACCTTGACGTGCATCAACTACACCGTAGCCGATATGCCCCAAGACGTAAGCGGGAAGATGTGTTGAACCTAGCTGCCATCGCACGTTGATACTTCCCGCGAATTCACCGTCCCACATCCAGCGCATCGTCGAAGGAAGTCTGGGTACTGGATCGCCGTTGGGAAGTCCTACCGTCCCAACGGCTTTACTTAGTAGTGTTTCCACAAGCAATTCCGGAGAGTTTCGGGCCAGATCCAATGCGTTGGCGGCGCCTCCGGTGAAGAAGGCATCGAAGGCCCAACCTTGCTCAAGGGCGGCAAGATACGACGGCACGTATTCAGTCGCAGGCACAACAAGTTCCACGATTGAAGCCTATTCGAAAATTCGC
>DEZY01000053.1:3389-3868 GCA_002365735.1 Actinobacteria bacterium UBA3120 | reverse complement strand
TTACGCACTCCCTCGAAAGCCATGGGGAGACCCTACGCCAATTGCGCACGCATATATTCGTGCACACACAAACTCCAACCCAACCGTTCACAACTCTGGCTATAACGGGATCATGGAGACATGACCGGGGAAGATCTCGAATCCAAAATCGCGCTACGATCTAAATTACGAGCGGCCCGCAAATCCCGCGATACAACGGATTCCAGCCACAACGACTCGGTAATCTCTGGACACATTTGGGACCTGTTGGAAACCATCCCGATAACCCACGACAGTGTGATTGCAGCGTATGTCCCGATGCCCTTCGAGCCGCCGGTCAATGAAGTGAGATCTCGCTTGCGTGAGTTCGGTTGCACAGTTCTGATTCCAATCGTGAACGGTGACGACCTACTCTGGGCTGCCGACGGTGACGAGCAAACATGGGAACACAATTCATTTGGAACCCTAGAGCCTGATGCAAGTGGAGCCATACCGAGTTC
>DEZY01000053.1:680-3212 GCA_002365735.1 Actinobacteria bacterium UBA3120 | reverse complement strand
CGAGTTCACAGGCACTACCGGCATGCACAGCAATTATTGTTCCGGCCCAAGGGATTGACCAGCAAGGATTTCGCATTGGGCAAGGCAAAGGTTTTTATGACCGCGCATTGTCTAAATTGGCTGGAATGGAAAATCCACCGTTGCTCATCGGTGTCACCTACGAATCCGAATTCTTATTGCACGTACCTACCGAGTCCCACGACCTTGCCGTTGACGTGAGTGTCACCGAATCAACCGTCCGTTGGTTTAACACTCCTGACTAACAAGTAGGTCATTCACTCACTGTTTGCCGGCACCAAAGTCAGCGTGTCAACCGTTGCAGCGCCTACCGCTTCACTACTAAATGCCCAGTCGAATTGAGTTCCATCACGCCACGCATCAATCTGATTCGAATAGTTCGAGTTGTAGGCGTGTCCGCTATTTCCAGTCAGATTGACCCATGTTGAATTATTAAAGTCTGCAAGGTCAATGACTTGACGCATGCTGGGGACCCAGGAAACCTCGTAACCTTCCGAAGGCGTCCAGCCTGTTGCATTAACAATGGAATCCCCACCGGAGACTTCAATGGGACCTCGGTTAAAAATCCGCTCAACCGGGCCAACACCGCTGGTGCCCAATGTTTGATTGGTGAGTGTCAGCGTGTGAAGTCCGCCCCAGTTCCATCCATTTGGATCACCGCCTTGTAAACCCTCTAGTTCACTCTGGGCTGCGAGCATGGCGGTTTCCAATAGTTGATCACGATTCTCGATGACCGGGGTGGACTTGTCATCCCACCAAAAGTCTTCTGGGGTGTCCCAGATTGTCTTGATCACCTCCCAGAATCGATCACCACCGCTCGCCGTGATTGATTCGCTATCTGTTGCCGCGTCAAACATGCGCAGAACCATTTGTTTCCACATCGCGTTGAAGTAGGCCGCGGGAGCACTCTGCTCCGGCTGAGTGAAGTCCCAGTCAGAGAAAAGTGCGACAGCACTTTCCACTGCAGCGGGAATCGGCACGTCTATGAGTTTGGGAACGATGAATGCCGCAAGATCGTTATGGGAATCCATTTGGATTGATCGCATGCGTTCGGGGGTGAGTGCCGCACCGCCTGCGGTGAACGTCTCTATCAGGTCAACGATTCGCTGACTCCGTGAACCATACGCCCAATCGTCGGTTAGGAAATACTCATATTCTGGACCGATCGCGGCTTGATTGGCGGTGACGATCCAATTCTCTGGCGGATTGGAAACTGCCGGTAACGCTTCAAATGGAATGAACCCTCGCCACTGGTATTGCGAAGTCCAACCGGGCACCGGCCACTTGCCGTCATATCCATTTCGAATCGGAATAACGCCCGGTGCTTGGTAACCGATCACACCCTGCTTGTCGGCATAAATCAAGTTTTGGGCGGGGACGCTCAGTAGTTTGGCGGCACCTTGGAACTCACCCCAGTTTTGCGCGGTATTGAGTTCGTCGAATGCGTCAAAAGTATTGCGTGGTGTGAGCGCCGTCCAACGCAATGCCACCGCGTAACTTTCCCCACGCGCTGGCACAACCGAGTCGGCCGATGCCGAACCCGGCGCCGGGACAGGTGCGTCTGCTCCCACCTCGGTGAACGTCTCTATTCCTGTTACATCGGAAATTAATGGACCGTCAATTGTTTCTCTGATCGTGATCTCGACCGAATCACTGCCAGCAATTTCGATAGTTTCCTTCCGGGTGATCATGTCGACTTGCTTCCCGTCGAGTAAATACGTATCCCCGGTGACCTTGTGTAGAACAAGATCTGTTACGTCGGGGCCAAGGTTTGTGAAACCCCAGGCAATGTTGTTGTTATGTCCAATAAAAACACCGGGCAGTCCAGCCATGGTCCAACCCGACACGTCGTAATTGCAATCGGGTGAGAATTGATTGCAACGCAAACCCGCTTGGTACCAAAGGCTTGGCATTGCAGGTGCGAGATGCGGGTCATTAGCGAGGATCGGCATCCCTGACTCGGTTTTCTCACCTCCAACTACCCAAGAATTAGATCCGATTCCATCTCCTGACTTTCCCAGCCAGTCGCCCAGACGTGCACTTAGCTTGGCCACGGATTCCAACGCCGAAATTTCATTGTTCCCGTATCGAACGCTCGCACCACTGCCACCTTGAACCGGCTGCGCATCCTGGTCAAAAACTCCGTCAACGACAGCACCGATTTCCACGATCGGACGGTGCTGCGCGAACGGGTAGTCGGGGTAAAGCTTTTCGGTTTCCTCGACACCGACGGATGCGCTCATGATCGCCCGGTAAATCTCCTCTTCCATATTCCCGCGTAAATCCCAGGCCAAAGCTTTGAGCCAAGCAACTGAGTCTGCCGGCACCCAGTCTTCAACCGTGTAGTCGGGATTCTGAAGACTTAGCACCGCATACTCCAAGCTGATCTTGGATCCCTGACGCTCAGCAAGGTACGCGTTCACGCCAGCGCTATATGAGTCAAGAATTTGCAGTGACTTTGGACTCAAGAGCGTGAGTTCTTCTTCCGCGATTTTTCGCCACCCCAACGTGCGT
>DEZY01000053.1:0-609 GCA_002365735.1 Actinobacteria bacterium UBA3120 | reverse complement strand
CGCCACCCCAACGTGCGCAGAAACGAGTCTGTCTCCAGTTGGCTTTCACCAAACATTTCCGAGAGGCGGCCTGAAGTAATGTGCCGGCGAACATCCATTTCCCAGAATCGATCTTGAGCGTGCACGAAACCTTGCGCATAGAAAAGATCACCAATATTTTCCGCGTAAATATTGGGCACCCCTAGACCATCACGTTTGACGTGAACTGAGCTAGTGAGACCTGCAAGCTCCACCTCTCCCGAAGTCTGAGGGTAGGACTCCCGGACAGTGTGAACGCCGAAGAAAACCACGCCACCAAGCGCCAGAACCAACAGGAGCACAAGGGCTCCGAGAATCCGCTTGATCATCGGATCAAAATACTCACCCTCGTGCGTGAGTGGGGACTAAAACAGTAATTCACTCACAAAAAAGCCAACCCAAGCGGCAAGGACAGGGATGGCGATGCCTACGAGAATAACTATCGCAAGCTTCACGAGGCGATTGACAAATTCCGCCCCCGAGTCTGTCAACCTCTCGGAGTAGTTGCTCATCGCTAGTGCCCAACCCGAAAATGTTGTGAATGCCCCTGCGGCACCCAGTACGAGGAATAGGCGCAAATCTCCTGTGAAG
>DEZY01000110.1:335-4577 GCA_002365735.1 Actinobacteria bacterium UBA3120 | reverse complement strand
TCAATAATGAGCGCGGCGGCGGCCGACACTTGCGCAAGGCCACTCACACCCCTACTTGCGCAACGGATCACCTCCGGTGGCGCGTACCTTGAATCAGCCCTCGCAGTGATAACTGCTGAAACGCGGCTCCCGGTACATCAATGGAACGTGGAGATTCCCTATGAACCTGTTGATCCGCAAGCCCTCGAAACCCTCGCAATCAGATGGGGTGTGGAGAAGAACGTGGCCGAATTGCTTCAGGCTGCACTCGGATAGGAAATGATTCCCCGCTGACACAGATCAATGGCGGCAACCGCATTAGCGTGCAGATCAGAGTCTTGGGGCGTGACAGCGACGATTTGACCCAGTAAGTCGATTACCTGCCGAACCCAGCGAACAAAGTCACCGGCCGTCACGTCATTACTTGTCAGGATTTTCATTAGGGTTGCCCCTTTCGCCCAACGGTACAACGCCCATGCGAGTCCGGCATCAAGCTTTCTACTTTCGTGAACTTTATGATCTTGTTCAACGCCCTCGACCTGACCCCAAATTTCATGAATTTCGTCCAGCGCAATCTGGGTGGGGCCACCAGGCACCGAGGGGGCTTCATCTGAATCGCCACGTCGACTTTCATAGACAAAGGTTGAACACACCGCCGCAAGCGCAGCGGGGTCAAGTGGGTCAAGGACACCGCCCAAAATAGTTTGGGCAATCAACAAATCATTTTCGGAATACACCCCCTTGAGCAGATCCCCTCTGCGGGTTACCTGCCACTCGCCCTGTGGGCTTTTAGCCAGGTAGTCGAGCCCGGCCAGCACCTCGCAGAGACGATCGAATCGGCGAGCGATCGTATTGGTCCGCCCTTTCATCCGAGAGGATACTTCCTGATATTGGCTGTGCGTTTTTTGATACCGCTCACCCCAACGGGCGTGGGCCTCACGTTCATCGCAGCCATGGCATGGGTGGGCCCGCATTTGATCACGCAGGTCTTGGACGATTGGATTAACGTCGCGCGATTTCTTCCCACGCCTCTTGGGATCGACAGATCTTTGACCAATCTCACGAACCTGGGACGCAAGGTTCTTCTTCATGCTCGTGTCCCGGGATGAAAAACTCTTCGGGACTCTGATCCGGCCGATGGGGGTGAGATCCACCAGAGCATCATGGTGATTGAGTCTGCGTACCTGAAGGTCCCCGGTCACCACCATGGGTCGCGGTTCAACCTTGGAGTTATTGATCGCGGGCGAAACAACAACTGCGGGTCCAGCCTTCTTCCCCGCTGACAGCACGATTACGTCCCCGACTTTGAGGGTTCGTAGCTGCGCATCACCCACGTCGCGTCGATGACGTACCACTTGCCTGCTGTCTTGGCGTTCGGCCACCGAAATCTCGTGTCGCAATAAGCTGTACTGCTCGAAATCACCCAGGTGGCACCGCATTGAATCCAAATAGCCAGCCTTCGCTTCATCAAGTTTGCGCAGCTCAGCTGCGAGTCCGACTACGGAGGCGTCCGCCTGAAATTGGGCAAAAGAGGTTTCCAACAGTTCCCGCGCCCGCTCGGTTCCCATGGAGCCAACCAAGTTTACGGCCATGTTGTAGCTGGGTCTAAATGAGGATTTGAGCGGGTAGGTGCGCGTGGACGCCAGACCCGCGAGCGATTTGGGATCCAGGTCTTGTTGCCACAACACAACCGCATGACCTTCAACGTCAATCCCTCTCCTGCCGGCCCGCCCCGTTATCTGGGTGTACTCCCCTGGTGATAGATCAACGTGCGCGTCACCATTCCACTTGACCAGACGCTCCAGAACAACCGACTTAGCGGGCATATTGATACCCAAAGCGAGAGTCTCGGTTGCAAATACGACTTTAAGAAGGCCCTGCTGAAAAAGGGATTCAACAATTTCTTTGAATCTCGGCAACGCACCGGCATGATGAGCCGCGACTCCGCGCTCAAGGGCATCAATCCAGTCGCTGAAGCCCAATGCAGCCAGGTCCTCGTCGGGAATATCCTTGGTTGACTCCAAAACCTGATCCCGAATCATTTCCCGCTCGACCGGGGACGTCAGTCGCAAACCAGAACCCAGGATTTGCTCCACTGCATCATCACAGCCAGCTCGACTGAACAGGAAGTAGATCGCTGGCAGTAGGGCTTCGGACTCGAGTAGCGACACGACGTCACTACGTCGCGGGGTCAAACTGGTGCGTCTGGGCGCGTTACGACCCTTACTCCCATACTTGGAGCGGCTTCGTTGGGCTACTGCGTGGGACGAGCTCCGAGCTAGTGCCGCGAGTTCGGGGTTGACTTCATGTTGTGAATCATCGATAAACAGGTCGTAGAGTTTTTTGCCCGCCATGACATGCTGCCACAAGGGAACCGGTCTGACTTCCTCAACAATCACCTCAGTTTTTCCACGGATAGTGGCCAACCACCGACCAAATTCCTCCGCGTTGCTCACCGTCGCACTCAACGCGATTATGGTGACCGAGTCGGGCAAATGAATGATCACTTCTTCCCACACCGCGCCTCGTGAACGATCTGCTAAATAGTGGACCTCGTCCATGACGACAAAGGAAAGAGTGTTCAGCGTTGTCGAACGCGCATATAACATATTGCGCAGGACTTCGGTTGTCATGACTACTATCGGCGCTTCCCCATTAATACTGTTATCGCCGGTCAACAAACCCACGTTTTCTGAGCCGTAACGTTGCACTAGCTCGGAAAATTTTTGGTTTGAAAGCGCCTTGATTGGGGTGGTGTAAAAGCACTTAGTGCCCGAATTCAACGCACGGAAAATGGCAAACTCTCCCACCACCGTTTTACCTGAACCCGTGGGAGCGGCCACTAGTACACCATTTCCGGCCTCGATTGCGCGCACGGCTTCTAGTTGGAAGGGATCAAGATCAAATTTGTAGTCAGCGGTAAACGGACCAATTAGGGTCTTACCATCCTGTGCACGCTCCCGAGAGGCGGCGTACTTTTCGGCCGCGGAATGCATACTCACAGCCTAATCCCTGCGAGAAACTCTGCTGATCAGGCACGCGCGTAGCCGATGCGCTAGATCGAATCCGGTTCCAGGGGTGAAATCTCGTCATCGTCTAGTTCACTGAAATCAGTATTCCTTGACTTGCGGGCGCGCCTTCGGTCGTTGAGTAGCGAGACGGCAACAGCTATCACCACGAGGATCAAGATTGGAGTTGCCAACAACAATAAGTTGATTGGGTCGCCGGTTGGCGTGGCCACGGCCGAAAATATGAACACGGTGAAGATAATCCACCGCCACCACGAGAGAAGCCGCTTACCGGACAGAATTCCGGCAAAGTTCAACAGGACTATGAGCAGCGGAGTGAGGAACCCAACCCCAAACACCAGAATAGTGCGTAAGAAAAACGACAAATATTTGTCGACTGACACGATATTCTCCACATTTTCTGGCGTGAAGCCCAGCAGGATTTCCAGGCCGAAGGGCAACACTAGGTATGCGAGAGTGATCCCGGCGGCAAAAAGTGGCGTAGCGATTGCGGCAAAACCAATTGCCCACCTGCGCTCATTGCGATGTAGCCCTGGTGTGACGAATCTCCACAGCTGATACAGCCACACGGGCGCACTCAATGCGAGACCGGCAACAGCCGACACTTGAATTTGCAAAACAAACGGATCGGCGACACCGGTCAATGCCAGGGTCACGTCTTGGCCATTATCGGTTGCCGCTGCGATGACATCGGTGAATGGTTTACTGAGCCAAATAAAGATCTCGGCGTAATAAATCCAGCCAATCACCATCCCAATAACAATGGCAATTCCACTCTTAAACAGACGTGAACGTAATTCCCGCAGATGCCCGGTCAACGGCATGGCCGCCGACTCCTGCTTTTCGCGCAGCGCCACCGGCCCTAGCTAACGATCATTCGGCTCAGCAGGTGTGGTTTCTGCAGCCGGAGTGGAAGTGTTCGCCTCTGCCTCAGAAGCGGTAGCCGCCGGGTCAATTGCCTTGTCATCCTCGTCCGAGTCAGATCCGGCCAAACCCTTTGTCTCTGCCTTGAAGATTCGAAGTGAGCGGCCAAGTCCGCGTGCGGCATCTGGCAGTCGCTTGGCGCCAAACAAAAGCAGGATCAAAGCAACAATAATGAGCCATTCCCAGCCCTTGAGATTACTGAACATGTGATCCCCTTCCAGCCCCGCTGATATTGGCCTGATAAAAATAGACCACACTTGGTTCCCATTCTAGGTCAGGCATCTGCCTTCTGTGCGCATCGTACGTGGAC
>DEZY01000110.1:0-242 GCA_002365735.1 Actinobacteria bacterium UBA3120 | reverse complement strand
CCTTCTGTACGTATCGTACGTGGACTTTAGTGCTCCAAGCGCAACCGGTTCATGGATTCAGTGACTATTTCGTGAATCTCCTGGGCAATTTCGGGCGGATCCAGTACCGCAGCAGCCCCGCCCATCGACAGAATCCATCGAATCAGCCACTCTTTGGACAAATATGGCACCCGAATCAGGATTTGCCCCCGTTCGGCGTGCCCCGCGGTCACAGGCGCGAGGCTCACCCAGGTTTCCTCAGT
>DEZY01000016.1:5542-5747 GCA_002365735.1 Actinobacteria bacterium UBA3120 | reverse complement strand
TTCGAAGTCAATGAAGCATTCGCTTCCGTATTAGGTGCCTGGTTGAAAGACACTGGCGCCGATCACGAGATTACTAATCCCAATGGTGGGGCGATTGCCCTCGGCCACCCATTGGGCGCCTCAGGTGCTCGCATTATGACAACGCTGGTACATCACATGCAGCGCAATAACATCAAGTACGGGTTACAAACAATGTGTGAAGGTG
>DEZY01000016.1:0-5328 GCA_002365735.1 Actinobacteria bacterium UBA3120 | reverse complement strand
AAACAATGTGTGAAGGTGGCGGAATGGCCAATGCAACTATTCTGGAATTGTTGTAGCTAGAAACTCACGGAACGCGACCGGGATCGGCACTGATTCCCTCGTCACTTGATCTACGTTGACGTAGGTTATTTTTGCTGAAGTTACTAGATCGGTCTCTGGCAAACCACTTTCTGGGTCTTGAATTCGAGCTTCAAAATCTAAATCAAAACTCGACTTCCCTAGCCGTGAACACGTGATGTCGATCTGAATCATTTGATCAAGTCGAGCTGATTGGTGGTAGCGAAGATTGACTTCAACCAGGACCGGTTCCAATCCAGCAGCCTGCATCAGGTCTGGGGGGTACCCGAAGAAGCGGAAGAACTCAATACTCGCCGCGTCAAAAAACTCAAGATAGCGGGAATTGAACACAATGCTCTGTGGGTCAACCTCGCTAAAGCGAACCCGGTGGGCGTAACCACTCCAATTTGTCATGAGCGTATTCTTTCATGGATAGGAGGTGCGAGGTGAAACGATTCTTCTCAGCAGTGTTGTTAATTTCGATCGGTGTGGGGTTGGGGTTCTTAGTGCGTCTGATCTGGCCTAGCGGGGAGAGCAAAACTTGGTAAGTGCCGCGACCACACCTTCAGCCACGGCGTCGTGGAAAGCTTCTGAGGTGAGGCGCTTAGCGTCTCCAACATTAGACATGTAACCAAGCTCAATGCGAACGGTGGGCATCTGGGTAAAACGAAGAAGATCCCAAGTCCTAGGGTGAATCAGGCAGTCTTTCCGGTCTGTTCTGCTGGTGAGTTCCTCGTTAATCAATTCCGCGAGGATTCGCCCCCCCGTTGAATGGTTTCCACCATTAGGTGAACCAAAGTAGTAGACCGAAATCCCATTGGGTTTTACGCTTTCAACGTGATCTAGGTGCAGCGAGATAACAATGTGGGCATCCATATTGTTAGCAAACTCAGCGTGCATTGACTGGGTTTTTCGCTCCACAGGTGACTCTGGACGGGTAAGAAGCACTTGGGTACCCAGTGCCGCGAGCCGACCCTCAATGCGCACACAAATCGCGTAGGTCAATTCAGGGTGGACACTTTCACCGGGATCAATCACAATAACTTTGTCAGCGATACCAGTTCTTAACGAAGCAAGAGATGCATGCTCTCGCAATGCGCCGGCGTCACCGCCGACAATTGATCGGGAGAGCCGCTCAAATGCGCGCAGGGTGTCAAGGGCGCAAGTACCGTCGGCACTAACCCCCACACCACGTTGGAATTCACGTAAGGCAAGGTCCACTGCAGGACCAAAAATTCCGTCTGGCCTTCCTGCATTAAAACCAAGTTGGTTGAGGCGTCGTTGTAGCTCGGTCACGTCATCACCCACCATTAAGTGGCCGGCGGTAAATGAAAGAACCCGGTCACCTAGTTGCCAGCGCGCTTCATCGAGCCGGCGGAAAGTCTCCGGTCCAACAAGACCGTCAACAGTAATCCCACGCTCTTGCTGAAATGCACGCACAGCATCAACAACATGTTCATCATAAATATTCGTTGCAACAGCTGTGCCACTGTTGTCGTCAAGTAGACCCAGGTGCGCGAGCCGTGCGCAGACCTCCGCTACGGCCGCCCCGGTTGACCCAAGGCGGAGCATTGCCTACAAGTACGGGGCGAGGTCAGCGAGTAAAGCAGCCTTTGGCTTGGCGCCAATGATCGTCTTCACAATTTCCCCGCCCTGGTACACGTTCATGGTCGGGATCGAAGTGATGCCATAGGAGGCTGGGGTTGACGGATTTTCATCAACATTCATTTTAGCGATTACGAGTCCGTCATTATTTGCCGCTATTTCCTCAAGGATCGGGGCCACCATTTTACATGGCCCGCACCACTCGGCCCAGAAATCAACAAGTACTGGCTTTTCACTCATGAGCACTTCGTCTGCGAAGTTTGCGTCGGTGACGATCTTGGTTGCTCCCATGCGATTCTCCTTTGATTGGGGTCTAACTTAGCGAAAAGGCTTACGGTGACTGCTACTGGTGGGCGAGATAGCGCTCAGCGTCGAGGGCGGAGGCACAGCCGGTTCCAGCCGCCGTGATCGCCTGTCGGTACGTGTGGTCGACCAAGTCGCCACAAGCGAACACGCCCGGGGCAGATGTGCGGGTGGATCCGGACTCAACGAGAACATAGCCCTCAGGGTCAAGATCGACCTTGCCGGGCAGCAGCTCTGAGCGTGGGTCGTGACCAATTGCGATAAACAAACCAGTGACGGGGAGTTCACGCTCGGTGCCATTTTCAGTGTCGCGAAGTGTGATCCCAGAAAGTTTTGCCTCACCGTGAATAGCCGCCACTTCACTGTTCCAGGCAACGTGAATTTTCTCGTTGGCCAGGGCTCGTTCCTGCATGATTTTACTACCACGCAATTCTCCACGACGGTGAACCAGTGTTACCGACTTAGCAAATCTGGTCAAAAATATCGCTTCTTCTAGTGCCGAGTCACCACCACCGACAACCGCAATATCTTGTTCACGGAAGAAGAAACCGTCGCAAGTTGCGCACCAAGAAACTCCATGACCACTCAGGCGTTTTTCATCTGGCAAGCCCAGTTCACGGTAACCCGAACCCATGGACAGGATCAAGGTGTGGGCCTGGTGGACGTTACCGGCACCGTCGGTGACAGATTTGATGTCACCATCAACGTCAATCTGGGTTACATCGTCTGTAATTATTTCAGCCCCAAACCGCACCGCTTGCGCTCGCATATCTTCCATGAGCTGGGGGCCCATGATTCCGTTTTCAAATCCAGGGAAATTCTCAACTTCGGTAGTGTTCATAAGCGCACCACCAGCGGTAACCGAACCTTCAAAAAGTAGCGGATTTATTTGGGCGCGCGCCGCGTAAATTGCTGCGGTGTAGCCGGCCGGGCCAGATCCGATAATGATTACATTGCGAACTTCACTCACGAAAGACCACTACTTTCATTTGGTGGTGCCAAGGAACGGATGTGAAACAAGAGTCTACGCCTTCGGAGTCAACTAGATCTACTTGAGTGAGTGGGTCACATGGGAGTACACATCGAGTGCGAGATTTCCACAGTCGGGACCGACAACCCAAATATCGAGTGCGCCAAGGTCAGTTCCCAAAGACTCAAGGTCGAGAGCTAGCTGTACGCGCTCATCATTTGTTGTAGCTGCATCCATTCCGGTGAACATGGCCATGGGAATCACAATTACCCCGGCGTCCATGCCTTGGTAAGTGGCACGATCTACGAGTAAGGCTTGGGAAGACTCCGAATTAGTGATCTCGGTCACGCATTTACGGAGGGATTCCAAGCTCCCGGTCATCCCGGTTGATTTGGACATTTTCTTGGCTTCCAGGTTCTGAACCGGGGCCATAAACATGTCCATGGGCTTCTCAACCCCGATTTTACGCAAGATCTGGTTGATGCTTTCTCTCAGATTAGAAGAGTTGTATTCATTGCCACTCTCCATGATTTCAACCGACGGAGGAACGAAACCAGCCTGAATGATTTGGGGGGAGGCAACACCGAGTGAACCTGAATCAGCAACTTGATCTTCGGGGAGTGGGGCGTCAGCCACAACCGAATTTTGGTCGCCCGAGTCTGAATTTAGGACGTTAACCCCAATTCCGACGGCGAAGAGAGTGACACTGGCCGCAACTAGGCCACCGACCCACTTACCACCAATCCGGCGTTTACGGTAGCTCTCGAGTTCTAAGACCGCAGGATCGCAGCCAAGGGCCGCGGGTGAATCAGGGACCACTCGGTCAGCAGATTCAAGGGAAATGGTGGTAGCAATCTGCTCCCAGACGTGTGTGGGCATAGCCTCAACCGGTTCGGCGTGCAAATATGCCCCAAATTCCCTCAGCTCACCCGTAAGTTCAGGGTATTCAAGTTCCGGTAATTCGGAGTCCCCGTCTGTGTTTTTCACGCGCTACTCCTCCTTCCGAGCGTCTGTGGGATTTGATGTCCGGTCCGGTTCTATTGGTGTGACGATCTCACCCTCATCTTGGTTCCGCAAGTGGCCCAAAGACTCGGCTAGTTTGCTCCGGCCGCGACTACACCGGCTCTTAATGGTCCCGGTGGGGCAATTAAGTTCCTTCGCGGCCTCATCTACGGAGTATCCCTGGACATCCACCAGAATAATGGCTTCTCTTTGGTCCCGCGGCAAATCGGCGAGAGCAGCCGAGATTTCAATCCAGTTCTCCCGTTCGGCAATGGCATCACGCGGTTCGATTAGTTCGCGGTCATTGTTCTCGTGATGGTCGGGCAGGGTCGTAGTGGGGCGCACCGACTTACGCCGCAATCTATCCAGACAGGCATTAACAACAATCCGGTGTAGCCAGGTGGTGACGGCGGCTTCCCCACGATACTGATCGGCTCGCCGAAATGCCGAGATGAGGGCGTCTTGGAGTGCATCAGATGCCTCCTCCGGGTCACTGGTGGTGCGAAGTGCGACTGCCCAGAGGCGATCACGGTGACGGGAGACCAATTCGCCGAACGACTGTGAATCACCGGCTACGTGCGCAGCCATCAGCTCGCGATCGCTAGATTCGCGTAAGTCCGTCACTGGCACGCATCAAGTGTAATGAGCGTTGGGATCTGGCGTAGGCGTACCCGGCCACTAGTTTTGGGAGCTAGTTGTAGGGAGCTAGTTTTGGGGCTCGGACTCGGTAGATCCAAATACCGAAGCACTCGCGATCCCACCTTGGAAGCGATCAGTATTTTCCTTGGGTGGGATTCCGGTGAGCCAAATCAAGACATAACGCCCCGTTACCGCCCGCGGGGCGCGTAAATCGATTTGTGGGCCAGCATCATCGATGCCGACCAGCTTGGTCCATAAATCCGGGTCAGGGAGGATTTCGTTGGCAACCCGGACCTGCAGGTCGGTCCCGTAACCCACCAGACCCAGGGAGACACCGGTTACATCTGCCTCTTGGCCGAGGTCCAAGATGAGCCCAACCCCACCCTTTTTACCCAGGGTGGAAGTTTTATACGCCTTAGTGGTCCAGGCAGTGACCGCATCTCCATCGATTGCTAGAGGCGCACCCTTTTCTTTTTCTTTTCCCAACGCTCCGTTCGGGGCGGCACCACGAGGGTCAAATGAACGCACCGATGCAATCGGAACGACCCCGGCAGTGTTCCCCACATCAACTTCAATAAAAGGGGTGGCCGGGCTGGTCAAGATTTCCAAAGAGTCGACGACGTTGCCACTTGAATCCAGTTGCGAAATTGATGAGGGGGAACTGTTGAGAAGTTGGATCCCTACAAGAGCGGTAGCAAGTACCAGAGCCGCAGCCACTACGACCCCGATCACGCGCTTGGCGACACTTACGG
>DEZY01000022.1:1226-3577 GCA_002365735.1 Actinobacteria bacterium UBA3120 | reverse complement strand
ACGATTCGGAACCCAATGAAGCGCCAGAACGAAGTGGTAATTAATTCCCAGCTCATGGCTAGTGCACCAAAACCGGTCATGCCGGGCTTGCCAATAAGTGCATAGGGAAATAGTGCGAACATGAACGCCAAGATCAGTCCTGGAATAATGAAGGCGAAAAGCCCAACAACAACAATGCCGATATAGACAGCACCTGCCACGAGGAACCACCAAAAACGATCCGAGCGCAACAGGACACCAACGGAAGGCTTAGCACCCTCGGAGGCGTTATAAGCGTTGCGAAGTAGGCCGAGGAACGTGTAGAAGAAGCCAAGAACACCGATGAAAATCACGATTGCACCTAATGCCGGCACAGCCATTGCAGCAAGGGCACCCACCACAATAATCGCTAGCGGAATTGCTACTGCGAGAACAACCACCAGCAACCAATGCCAGTACTGACGCTTGGTCAGACTCCACGCTTCATCGAGTACCGCAGCAATATCAAATCCGGACATTTTCTCCCCTTGTGCTCATGTGATCTGGTGTGAATTCGGATAAAAGAAACATATCACTGAATGAGTACCTCATTCTTGCTTATGGTTCCAGATTTATGTCCTTGACAGATTTTCCGGATAACCGCCAAGGTTTCCACTTCACCGCGTAGAGTTTGGTTGCGTTGATCAAAAATACAAGACGGTGGTCTTAGAGCAATCCTGATAGGAGGTGGAGGTCACATGGCAGCTGTTACGGGGCCACTCCTCGCACCGGCGCTGACCACGCTTGCAAGTAACAAGGTGGACGTTGTCAGAGACACCGTTGCCCAGCAGACCACTCCACATGAGGTGTATTGCGCTTCAAAGACTCTCTACGGAGTTGTCGCAAGTGTTGCATTACCCTCCACGCGTTTGGTTTTTGTAAAATACGGTGAACAGGTAATGGTGTCAGCACCTCCCACGGGTGACAAATTGGTCGCCACGGTTCCACTTGGAACAATGGGGGTCGGCCATAAACCCTCCGAAAGTCTTTCCTACCGGTCACATGGCTTCCTACTTTCGTCGACCCAAGACACGATCATGCACCCAGATCCAGATAAAGGCGCACTTGTCTTTGCCGTTGGTTCGCAGGAGCTCGCACAACAGGCGCAAAAAGTCTTGGGGCATGATCAACACTTTGGCCAGTTTCAATGGTTGAATCGCCAATCACTCGTTGAAAGCTCGCTTACACACATGTGCACTGGCGCATGGGAAATGGCCATGAGCCTTCCAGCAGATACTCCAGAATTTGTGGTGAGTCGTCTCATGAACTCAATGCAGCTCAACATAATAAATTCACTCGTGTTGGCCTGTGATCACACGCAGCTTTCAGCAGGTCCCGAAAAATCTCGCATGTCACGCTTGATTTCTTGGATTGAAGTTCATGCAGGTGAAGCCATCACGGTCGCAGACCTTGCTTCCGAGGTTGGCTTGAGCGTCCGCCAGCTGCAAGCCAGCGTCGCACAGCATTTTGGAATTTCCCCCATAGAACTTTTACGTGAAACACGGCTTCGCATGGCGCGAGAAGCCCTCATTGCGGCAGACCCGGATAACTGCACGATTTCCACAATCGCCTACTCAATGGGTTTCAATCACCTTGGTCGTTTCTCGCATCACTATTTCACCGAGTTCGGTGAAAAACCCTCCGAAACTTTTAGGCGCAACCTTCATGGCTGATAGTGCAAATATTTTGGTCCTCTACTACTCCGCAACCGGGAACGTTGCCCAAATGGCCCACGCATTGGCAGACGGCGCCTCTGGTCTTGGAGCACACGTGCGAGTACGTCGGGTGGTCGAGACCGCGCCAACAACAGCAGTAGCCAGCAATCCAAAGTGGCAAAAGTTTCTCGATACCTGCCAAGATGAATATGTTGCACTAACCGACATTGAATGGTGCGACGGAATCGCGCTCGGATCCCCCACGCGATTTGGCAACCCCGCCAGCCAATTGCGAGCCTTTCTTGACACCACCGGTGGTCTGTGGGCACAGGGGTCCCTGTCGCGACTTGTGGGAACTTCGTTCACAAGCGCATCAACGCAACACGGTGGGCTCGAGTCCACAATCCTTTCGATGAACAATATTTTTTATCATTGGGGATCAGTGATCATGCCGCTTGGTTACGTGAATTCATTCGTGCACAAAGAAAGTGGCAACCCTTACGGCGCATCCCTTTATTCCACTAGCGCAAACTCGGCAACGCAGACGCACCTGCAGGCGGCGACTTTGCAGGGTGCACGCTTAGCGCGAATAACGAGAGCCATTTCGTCAATGTCCGAAGAATGAATAACAAATAGGTGAGGGAATGACCCAAATACGGATAGTTGCAATTGGCGGTA
>DEZY01000022.1:0-1177 GCA_002365735.1 Actinobacteria bacterium UBA3120 | reverse complement strand
CACCAAATACAGATAGTTGCAATTGGCGGTAGCACCCGTGTGGAGTCTTCGACCGAGTTAGCGCTGCGGATTGCCGGGCGAGCTGCAGAGCGCGCGGGAGCGGCCGTCACCTACGTCACCGGACCGGACTTGATTTTGCCAATGTATGACATCAATGATCCTGATCGTCAACCGGTTGTCAAGGATTTCATTGAAAGTGTTCGACAAGCTGACGGTCTAATTCTGGCAAGCCCGGGGTATCACGGTGGCATGAGCGGACTGTTCAAAAACGCCATGGACTATCTCGAGGATCTGCGCGAAGACGAACGGCCATATCTCCATAATCGCGCAGTTGGCTGCATTTCAACGGCGTACGGCTGGCAAGCAGCCGTGGCAACCTTGCAGCAGCTGCGCCAGATCACCCATGCCTTGCGTGGGTGGCCGACCCCCATGGGTGGGGCGATCAACTCATTGAACTCCAAATTTGACACCGATGGCGAGTGCTCCGACGAATCCACAACCGCGTCCCTAGAAATGATCGGTCTGCAAGTAGTCGACTTTGCACACAAACACCGGTAACTGTGCCGGTAGGCTGCCGGGATGCCTGCGGCCATAAGCGAACATCAAGATGCGATTGCACTTCGTACCTCGAGGCCGCAGTCTTTGATTTTTACTATTTATGGCGCCTACAGCAGATCACTCGGTGGCTGGATTGCTGTCTCAAGTCTTCTTGCACTTCTACGGGAAATGAACATTGAAGACAATGCGGTTCGAAGTGCATTATCGCGTTTGAAACGGCGCGGTGTACTCCTTTCTGAAGCTCACAACGGCTTTGCAGGGTATGCATTAAGTGATAGTGCTCGCAAAGCATTTGATACCGGCGATGCTCGGGTTCTCGAACGACGCCACCCTGAAGAAGAGACGCGTTGGATTCTCGTAGCATTTTCCATCCCTGAAAAGTCAAGGGACTTGCGCTACCGGCTCCGATCCCGTTTAACCGGCGTAGGTTTCGGACAGGTGACAGGTGGGCTGTGGATTGCACCAGCTTCACTTCGCGCCGATGCTGAACTAGCGATCGACACTCTTGGTATCCATCAGTACGTGCACCTATTCGAAGCAGACCACCTCGAATCAGACTCCACGGGTGCAGGATCTACCGACGAAGGATCCGTCCAACAATGGTGGGATCTCGACGCTA
>DEZY01000086.1 GCA_002365735.1 Actinobacteria bacterium UBA3120 | reverse complement strand
TGCCTGATGTCGCCGCAGACAACTCTTCTTCCGCTGGCTTTACCCTTGGGGGTACAGCCATTAACCCCGAAGGCCTTAACCTGCGAACTCTTGGTTGCGCGTTCGAAAAGAACGGTCAATTAATTGCGACGGCTTCGGGGGCTGCTGTGTTGGGCCACCCGGCAGCAAGTGTTGCTTGGCTTGTACGCAAACTCGCCACGCGTGGAGAAGGGCTTAAAGCCGGTCATATTATTCTCTCCGGAGCTATAACTGAGGCGGTGGCAGTTGAACCCGGTGATTGTATTACCGCACGCTTTGATCAACTTGGTACCGTAGAAATTCCCTGCATCTAATTTAAGGAGTTGTTATGCCATTTATCTCAGTTACGTTAATTGAAGGCCGTACGACCGAACAGAAACACGATCTCCTGAAAAAGCTCACCGTCGCCTCTGCTGAGGCCCTTGATATCGATCCTCAGAATATTCGCGTTGCAATACATGAGGTCTCCGCGGACGGATGGGGAATAGGCGGAGAACCCATGTCCAAGCTCCGGCCGGCGTAGTTGGTGTAATCAGTCTGATGACCTGGCAACGAGCAATATTTTCTAGCGAACTCACCGAGGGAAACTTCCTGGCGAGAGTAATTGATGCACGCCAGGTCCTGCTATCACGGATCTCCGGAGTCGCACACGCGGTCTCGAATGTGTGTCCGCACAACGGATTCCTTCTTAGCGAGGGGGTGTCGCGCGCGGGTTGCATCACTTGCCCTGGACACTTTTGGCGTTTTGATCTCATCACCGGACAGAAACAAGGCGATTCAAGCACGCACTTAAGTGTGTACCCAACCCTTGAAAATGAAGGCTGGATTGAGGTTGAGCTCCCCGAAGTTGTTGCGGCAAAGTCACTTCGGGAAATTTTGTTGGCCAGCGCCCGTGGCGAAGACGTCAGTAAAGACGTGGCCCGATGAAGCAAGGTGGCGGAGCGCCACAACCGAATGGGCTTTTGCTTGACGTGGGCGTGGTCTTTTTTAAGTCGGCCTGGGAAATCGCAGACCAATACGAATACGTCCGCGGTCTTCCACCAGGTACTGTTGTCGGCCGTGGTCCCCTCGACCCTGGAACTGATGAGCGTTGGGTTCGCTACTTACAAGGTGAAGCCACCGAGCGTGAGTACTGGCTTGATTTCGCGGCAAAAGCGCAAGCAAATGGGGCTCCTCTGGACGGTCACCCCACGATCATGCGAGCCATGTTTCAAACCCCCGGTGTGGACATTCTCCGCCCGCAAGCCTTAGAACTTGTCCGCGACGTGAAGGAGCGCGGACTCCGCTTAGGAATCCTGACTAATGAGCTCATGGACTTCCAGGGCCGCGATTGGGTGGAGAGCCAGCACTGGTTTCCTCTTTTCGACACGATCATTGATTCCTCGGAGATCGCGATTCGTAAACCTGACCCCGAGGCCTACGAACGAGCGATTTCATCTATGGAAATGTCTGCAGGTGACATCGTTTTTATCGATGACAACCCCACCTACGTTCGAGGTGGGATCGATGCCGGCCTGATCTCGCTGCATTTAGAAGTTACCAACCCTGATCAAGTTTTTGACACAGCACGTCGATACCTACAGTTGGATTAGAACTACCTCTGATCCAGACTTGCCGCTCAACCCTTCTCTAATCGACTTTTCGACTGATCTGCATTACTACTGCCTTAGGCTCGGTAAAGAACTCACGACTAAAGTTTCCGCCTTCACGACCGACTCCTGATTCTCCCGCCCCACCAAAAGGCGCACGTAGGTCTCGAATGAAGAAACAATTCACCCAGACAGTGCCAGCTTTAAGACTTTCGGCTACTCGATGAGCCTTGCTCAAATTCTCAGTAAATACCATCGCATTGAGACCATAGGAGGTTGCATTAGCTGACTGGACAACTTCACTTTCAGTATCAAATCTTTGCACCGCCACAACTGGCCCAAAAATTTCTTCCCTACACACTCTCGCATTTGCAGGAGCATCGACGATGATTGTTGGATTGACGAATAGCCCGTCGCCGGGCCCACCAGTAAGAACTCGACCACCGTCAGTTTCCACCGTCGCAAAGTAACTTGTGACTTTTTCGTAGTGGGTTGCACTAGCCAAGGGGCCGAACTCCGTACTCGGATCTTTGGGATCGCCAATTTTCATGGACTCCGTGGCCAGTTTGTACCGGCGCAAGAATTCGTCATAAATTCCATTTTGAACATAGAGCCGACTACCCGCCAAACACACTTGCCCTGCATTGCGAAAGATAGCCTGCACCGCCCAGTTGACCGCATTGTCAATTTCGGCATCGTCGAACACAATGTTTGCGCCCTTGCCCCCGAGTTCGAGGCTGATCGGAATCAGATTCGCTGCTGCATCCGCGCCAATGATCTTCCCGGTTGTTGACTCCCCGGTAAAAGTTATCCGATCGACATCGGGGTTGTGTGTGAGAGCCTCTCCGACGGAGTTCGGACCAAAGCCATGGACCACATTCAACACGCCAGGTGGGATTCCCGCCTCCAGAGCGAGCCTGGCCCAGATCGTCGCCGATGCTGGACTGTCCTCGGCAGGCTTGAGCACCACCGTGTTCCCCCACGCCAATGCCGGAGCGACCTTCCATGTGCTCATCATCAGCGGAAAATTCCACGGGGAAATAGCGACCACTACACCGGCGGGACCATGAATCGAGTACGCGTGATGACCTGAGTCCATTGGGTATCTGTCGGCCATGCTCAAGCGAGCGTGATCGGCAAAGAATCGGACGTTCCACGAGCTCCGTGCAACGTCGTGCAAGGCCTGGGTCACCGGTTTCCCCATATCGAGTGTGTCGGCCAGGGCGAGTTCATGAGAGTGCTCGTCCATCAGGTCAGCGAACCTGTGCAAAATTTGTTGGCGCTTTTCATACCCCATGCCTGGCCACGGGCCGTGGTCAAAAGCCTCGCGCCCAGCAGCCACCGCTTTGTCAGCGTCTGCCTTGCTCCCAAGTGCGACCGTAGCCCACTGCTCCTGTGTATATGGGTCAATGTCTGCCATGGTCCGACCATCGACGGAGGGGACCTCGAGGCCATTAATTACGTGCTGAAATAACTCCATGAGTTAAGTCTCTCCACTTTGTCCCGCTATGCGTTCCTATTTTGGCGTGTCTTTCCGCCCAGCGGGACATAAATCTCACATTGGGTTTTGTACGGTGAAGTACGCATTTTGTTCGGTCCTAAATCAACTGTTACCGCGGCTCATGTGGCAGCTCTTGATACACCAGCGGGTGTGGCCGCATGCTCTGGCGAAATTCACTGGCTCCACAGGTGCTGGACACTGCTTTCATCACGAACTGCACGTGATTCGCTAACTCAGACACGGTTTGCCCCAAATCCCTGATAAATTCCGGGGACATAAGAACCCTGGCTCGTGTCCCGAATGACGAGCTCAACTAGTCGGCGAAGCCTAACCATCAACCTTTTCCACAGCCAGAGTTTCTGTGAAAACCCAAAAATCAGTCCCAGCCGGTCTGACCCAAATACGACAAATGATCCGCTAGAATTTGGATTCCAATCACTCGCAGCTAAATTTATTCTTCGCTCAAGGCTCGTAAGGGGGCTTGGCACACGTGACC
>DEZY01000017.1 GCA_002365735.1 Actinobacteria bacterium UBA3120 | reverse complement strand
ACCAACTCGGTGCCGAGTTGTCCGTTACTTCCAGTGATCAAAATTTTCATGTCAACTACTTGATCGCTGCCTTTGCTTGCAGTGGTCGCCACCAGGCTTCATTGTCTTTGTACCAAGCGATAGTTTCTGCTAGGCCGTCTTCAAACTTGTGCTGCGGCTCGTAACCCATCGCGCGAAGCTTGGAGTCGTTCACCGAATAACGGCGATCGTGGCCTTTGCGATCCTCGACCGGCGTGACCTTGGACCAATCAAAACCCATAGTTTCAAGTACTTTTTCTGTGATCTCTTTGTTGCTGAGTTCCAGACCTCCGCCAATGTTGTAGGCCTCACCCGGTTCACCCTTGGCAATCACAACTGCAATTCCGCGGCAGTGGTCGTCAACATGTAACCAGTCGCGAACATTGAGTCCGTCGCCGTAAAGCGGGACGTTTTTGTCGTCAATCAAATTCGTGACAAAAAGAGGAATAAGTTTCTCTGGGAACTGGTGGGGGCCATAGTTATTGGAACACCGAGTCGACGAAACATTGAGGCCATAGGTGACGAAATAGGAACGTACCAATAGTTCCGCGGCTGCCTTGGCAGCCGAGTAAGGCGAATTGGGTAGCAGTGGTTCATTTTCATCCCACGAACCTTCGTCGATCGAACCGTAGACCTCGTCGGTGCCAATGTGGACAATTCTCGGAATACTATTTCGTAAGCACGAGTCGAGCACAGTCTGAGTGCCAACGACGTTGGTCACAATAAAGTCCTGAGGTCCGTGAATTGAACGATCCACGTGTGTTTCGGCCGCGAAGTTCACAACAACGTCATGGAGATCGGAAGACTGATCTAGCAGATCTCCGTCACAGATATCACCGTGAACGAACCTGTATCGGGGGTCAGTTGATACAGACGTCAGATTTTCCACATTACCCGCGTATGTCAATTTGTCGTAGACGGTCACGCCATCTACCTCACCTAACCATGGATACGAACCTGCCAGCAGCTCACGCACAAAGTGGCTTCCAATAAAACCGGCTCCGCCAGTTACCAGAATTTTCATTCGATGATCATTCCCATGCCGCAATTCAACCACTCGCGCATACACCCGAAGACATACGCCCGAAGAATTTATTCGAGTAACCCTTCCGATCGACTACGACTACCGGGTGCACGTTGTAGAAGTGTGCGAACTGTGCGGATTTTCGGGCAATAATCACCTGAATTGTCACTTTTCACGCGTTAAATCCGCACAGTTGGGCAACTGTCCCCATATCCGACACGAATTCTCGGAATGGAGATTTACTCATCAAATCCGCCAGATTGTGCTCAATTTCGCTCGATTACCGAGGACCCAAGAGGTAAATCCGTCAAAATCTGCCAAGGATTGGCACGTCAGGGGTGCGCTGACAACGAGAAAGCACACATTTGATATGCGGATTTTGGGGCACAAAATACTGTTTGTACTAGAAATACTGTCTGTACTAGCGCTGGTTTTTCAAATTGCCGAGCCAAGATTGTGCGGTCTCAAAATCCGAATCCGTGACGCCATCTCGCAAGACCGGCGAACGACCGTCGTGACGGGCATACGAGCCTAAGAAACGAATATCGAGGCACACCCTGTGTAGACCCATCAAGGCTTCCTCAACCCGAAGGTCGTTGACATGACCCTCGAAGTCGAGACTGAAGTAATAGTCGCCCAGGGATTTCTTGGTTGGGCGCGACTCCAATCGGGTGAGGTTGATCCCGCGTACGGCAAACTCGGTCAGGATTTCAAGCAACCCGCCAGGATGGTTGCTGCGTTGGAAGACGCTGAGTGTGGTCTTGTCTGCACCCGTTGGCGCTGGGAGATTCCCTGGAAGCTCGACAATCACGAAACGTGTGTGTGCGTCAGAACTATCACCGATGTGGTCGGCCAAGATTTCCAAACCGTAAATCTCAGCGTTAAGTGCTTGACCAATAGCTGCATCAAATGGTGGGTTTTCGCCCACAAGTGCAGCGGCGGCAGCCGAGGTGGACATGGCCGGTATTACATCCGCGTCAGGCAGATGTGTACTCAGCCAATTTCGCACCTGCGCTTGAGCATGTGGATGCGTACTAATCGTCTGGATCTCCGAAAGCTTCGTACCCGGGCGTGCGAGAAGTGAAAACTCGACAGGGAGAACGACTTCGTGTGTTATCACAAGACGTTTCCCGCTGGCGAGTTCGTCCAGGGTGACACTTACCGAACCTTCAACAGAGTTTTCGATCGGCACCAGAGCAGCGCTCACTTCACCGTTGCGAACAGCATCTAATGCATGCAGCACCGACTTTGCAGGTACCGGTTCACTACCTCCTGCTAGATACAAGGTCGATGCACGCAGGGCGGCCTCGGAAAAAGAACCAGAGGGACCGAGGTAGGCAACTTTGCGCGGCGAGTCGCTCATGCGCTCTTCTCCATATTCTTACTCGTCTCCAAAGAATCAGTTTTCAAAAATGCTTTGGTCCGACCAAGCGCCGTTGTGATTGCATCACTTTCCTCGGGAGAAAGATCGATCTCAGATTTACCGCCGGTGATCTCTTTGAGATAGGAACGCGTGTCGGCCCTACCGTGAATCGTCGTGATGATCAGACCGTCGCCATAGTCATCAACGATGGCTGCAGAGAACGAGTACCGTCCACTGAGGTTGTCCAAGGCGTCATAACGCACAACGGCAATGTGATTGAGCGAGTCACGAAGGCCTGACTTGAGTTGCTTGATCGCGTAGTCCTGGGCCAGCATCTCGTCTTGTACGAGGGCAAATTGCTCCAAGGTGCGAGAAAGCAGGTCAATGTAATTCTCTCGACCCTCTGCAACTTCCAAGA
>DEZY01000124.1:21399-21601 GCA_002365735.1 Actinobacteria bacterium UBA3120 | reverse complement strand
CAACACTCGCCCGGTAGCGGTATGCCCGCAACCGGGTCCTCGCGTGCGCATGCGCACCCAAAGAAGTGACACCAGAAGTTTTCGGGCACCAACACCGCGCTTACAGGTAGTCACCCTCCCCAGATAAAGAACAAAACCCGCCAAAGGAAAACCTTCGGCGGGCAAATGTCAGCACTATCGGGAAGCAATTGTTAGCAACCCT
>DEZY01000124.1:4837-21140 GCA_002365735.1 Actinobacteria bacterium UBA3120 | reverse complement strand
CAGGATTTTTCCGTCCTTCTACGTGTGTAGCTGCGCTATCGCTTTCTCGGCCCCCGCACTACGTGCAGCACTTTGCGGTGGCAGCCCAGTTACTGTTTGGTTTTCCGCCTGTCTCCGTAACCGAGACGATTGGTGAGTCCCCTAGCGACGTCAGACCCCAATTCGAGGACACATTGGGCTGACGGCTGATTTATCGGTTACGCAGCGAGTGCGTAAGCGTCAGCAGACTGCTTAGTTTTGGCAGTTATTTGTTTTTAAGGGTGTTTAACGAGATCACCTTAAATTCTCGACACGCTTCTCCGGTTAAACGACTGAACGTCGAAACCTTTCATCCCCTATTTATTTATGACCCTAGTCTAACCCCTTGGCCCGTCTTCCGACTAATCGCTGGGTTTCACGCTTGGCTTCACGCTCAGCAATTGCTTGCCGCTTGTCATAGCTCTTGCGCCCACGAGCGACAGCAATCTCTACTTTTGCGTAGCCGTCTTTGAAATAGAGCGAAAGTGGAACCAGGGTCACTCCGGTGTCCTTGGTGGCCTGTTCAATCCGCTTAATCTCGTCCTTGCGCAAGAGAAGCTTGCGGGCTCTCCGTGGTTCGTGATTGGTCCACGTGCCCATGGCGTATTCGGGAATGTGAATCTGACGCAGCCAAATAGCACCATTCTCGTACTGGGCGAAACCGTCAACCAAACTCGCTCGGCCTTGCCTCAGAGACTTCACTTCGGTGCCGGTGAGGACCAATCCCGCTTCGTAGACGTCTTCGATTGAATAATCGTAACGAGCTTTTTTATTTTGGGCAATCAACTTTTTGCCCGTCTCACGCGCCATTAGCTGCTGCCTCCCATTTGGGTGTGCTCGGGCTCAAACTCAGCACCGCGTTGGTCATTTTCAGCACGGCACCGCTCGCATTGCTGCGCCGTACCACCCCATGGGATCATACGGGGTTCCGTCTAGGCGGGTTTCAAAATGCAAATGCGGTCCGGTGGACCAGCCTGTTGAGCCGACCTTGCCGACCTCTTGCCCGGCGTTGAGGCTCTGACCAACGGTGACACTGGTCGAAGACAGGTGCGCGTAAAAAGTTGTTAGGCCTCCACTGTGAACAACGAGCACCGCATTGCCATAAGGCCCGCCGCGCGTGACTGTCGCTACCGAACCTTGACCCGCAGCGATCACACTCGTCCCGCTTGGCGCTCCGATATCAATTCCGGTGTGACAGGAATTATGACCGTAGATCGGGTGAACACGCGGTCCCGCACCCCCGCCTTTTGAGCGACCTGGCAGCGGCCAGGTGAGCGATCCACTCGGCGACTGAGCATTCTGCGGTGCTGCATTCTTTGCGGCAGCCTTCTTCGCGGCAGCTTTCCTTGCGGCCGCAACTGCTTTCTGGGCTGCCAATTTGAGTGTGCGCTCTTCACGTTTAAGCCGTTCGTACCGGTTCTTGATCTTCCCTTTGTACATCTTTGCCGACTTAACAGCCTGGCGCTTTTCCTTACGCAGCTGCACCACGGCTCGTTGCTGTTTCTTAGCTGCTGTGAGTGCAACCACAGATTTACTCAACTCGCGATCTGCTTTTGCTTGCGCCGTCGTTGCCTTGTCTGCGAGTGCGGTGAGTTTCACTTCTTGCATTTCCGCGTCGGCACTTGACGCCAAGATTACCCGCTCCATGCTTTGCTGCTCGCGACTGACGTAATTGACAGCCGCCATCCGAGCGGTGAAGTCAGCCGGGTCTTGCGCCGACATCAAAATGGAAACCTCACTTAATGGTCCTTGCTGGTACACGGCTCGGGCAACGTCTTCAATGTCCGCGCGTTGTTCATCTAATTTGCGGTTGAGCCTCGTGAGTGCGCGGGCGCCCAGGATGAGCGAGCTCTTCGCGTATTCGGAGTCAACGCGGGCCGAATCGGCAACGGCAGCCGCCTTTTTCGATTCACGCAAAGCCGCCTTCTTGAGAATTTTCGCTTGCACCAATGAGCGCTGTGCGGTAGCTGCAGCATTGACAGCCTTTTGTAATTTGGTATTGGCTTTACCTAAAGCTTGGGTCGTCGACTTAAGACTTGATTGAACCTGACTCTGCTCACTTTTAATTTCACCGAGGTCCGCGGCCTGGGTAGGTGCAGCAAATCCCACGCTCGCCACGAAGGCGCACGCAAGTGACAGGGCAATACCAGTGCGGGAGGGGACCACCTATGCAGGATAAACCCAGATGATCGATTTGCTTCGGTGTGGGCGGGCGTGTTTGGCGACTAAACCCTCAGGTACTTCCTGAGAGTCAAGAAGGCGGCAATGCCGGAAAGCCCGATCCCCACGAGGATCAAGATTGGGGCAATTCCCACCACAGCGTCCCAGCCAACGAATGCTGTGAATTGGAACGAAGGGGCCAGAATCTGGTCAATGATGACGGATTTGGCGAGCACCAACCCACCAACGGCCAAGATCGCGCCGATGCCAGCAGAGACCGTAGCCTCCAGCAGGAACGGCAGCTGAATATAAAGATTGCTCGCACCGACCAGTCGCATGATGCTGGTTTCGCGGCGCCTACTAAACGCGGCCACTCGCATGGTGTTCGCTACGAGGAGCACGGTCACAACCAACATGACAACGGCGATAATCAGCGCAATTGCTTGGAGTCCTCCTAATAATCGGAAGAATTTGTCGAGCACCTGTCTTTGATCGTTGACCTGTTCAATTCCCGGTCGACCCGAGAAAGCGGAAGCAACCACGTCGTACTGCGTTGGGTCGGCAAGTTTCACTCGGAAAGATTCAGGCAATGCGCTTTCATTGACACTGTCAGCAATCGGTGAGCTGGCAAATTGTTCTTGGAAACGAACATAGGCTTCTGCTTGGGATTCGTAATAAATATCTTGAACGAGCGGACGTAAAGATTCAAGGTCAGCCTCGATTTGATCACGCTGCCCGGCAGTGACAGCGCCTCCGGCACACGAAGGAGTGTCGCTCCCCTTGGCACATAGGAAAATAGAAACCTCAACTTTGTCGTACCAAAAATCCTTCATAGTGTCGACTTGCGCGCGTACTAGCAAACTCACACCAAAAAGACTCAGTGACACAGCAACCGTGATGATCACGGCCAAGGTCATGGTCAAATTGCGACGAAGTCCATTGCCAACTTCGCTGGCGACAAATTCGGCGCGCATTAGCGGGCGTACCCATACACGCCGCGAGACTGATCTCGCACCACATGGCCGTGCTCAAGTTCAATAACTCGACGGCGCATCTGGTCAACTATTTGAGCATCATGGGTGGACATGATCACCGTTGTTCCCATTCTGTTGATTCGATCGAGCAGTTTCATAATGCCAACAGAGGTTCCCGGATCAAGGTTTCCGGTCGGTTCGTCGGCGATCAGCATTTTGGGCCGGTTAACAAATGCGCGGGCAATGGCCACTCGCTGCTGCTCACCGCCGGAGAGTTCGTCCGGGCGGCGCTGCTCTTTGCCTCCAAGTCCTACTACCTCAAGAACTTCAGGCACTACCTTGTTTATATGTGCTTTGGGCTTACCAATCACTTCAAGGGCGAAAGCTACGTTTTGAAACACACTCTTATTGGGCAACAGCCGGAAGTCTTGGAACACAGTGCCAATTTCACGGCGCAGAGTTGGGATCTTCCAGTTAGAAAGCCGGCTGAGGTCTTTACCTAAAACCCACACATTTCCCGAGGTCGGTCGCTCTTCGCGGAGTACCAGTCGCAGAAAAGTGGACTTACCCGAACCAGAAGGTCCGACGAGAAAGACGAACTCGCCTTTTTCGATCTCAAGGGACACGTCTTCTAGTGCGGGGTGGGTTTGACTCGCATAAAGCTTGGTCACGGTATCGAACAGGATCACTGCGCGGTACTCCGTTTCAGTCGGGAAGTCATCAGGTTAACGAATAGCAGTCTAAGCGGAAAGGGTCACAAAGGCTGATTACGGCGTGGCCGAATTGGTCTTTCTCCACCGAATTCCCGCTTGGACGAGTTCGTCAATTTCCCCGTCGAGCACTGCCCCGGTATTGCCCGTTTCCACATTGGTCCGCAAATCCTTCACCATTTGGTAAGGATGGAGGACGTATGAACGCATCTGGTTGCCCCATGAACCACCCGAGTCATCTTTAAGAGCGTTGAGTTTGGCCCGGTCAGCCTGGCGCTGGGTCTCCAATAATTTTGCCTGCAGCACCACCATGGCCGTGGCCCGGTTCTGCAGTTGGGATCTTTCATTTTGACAAGAAACTACGATGCCGGTCGGGATATGGGTCAGTCGCACCGCAGAGTCCGTTGTATTGACACCTTGGCCGCCAGGCCCACTCGAACGAAAGACGTCCACCCGCAAGTCGTCTTCGGGGATGTCAACACTCTCGGACTGCTCCAAGACGGGAATCACTTCAACGTCAGAAAATGAGGTTTGACGCCGACTCTGATTATCAAATGGCGAAATGCGTACTAAGCGGTGTGTCCCTTGCTCAACCGAAAGGGTCCCGTAGGCGTAAGGCGCCTTCACGGCAAATGTTGCAGACTTGATGCCGGCTTCCTCAGCGTAAGAAGTGTCGTAGACCTCGTAACTCCAGCCGTGTCGTTCGCAGTAGCGCGTGTACATGCGCAGCAACATTTCGGCCCAGTCGGCAGCATCAACGCCACCGGCACCCGATCGGATGGTGATCAGCGCTTCGCGCTCGTCGTATTCTCCTGAGAGAAGTGTTCGGATCTCAAGTTCGCCCACAACCACTTCAAGTGCCTTGAGCTCTTTCAGCGCATCGTCGAGCGACTCTTGGTCGCCAGCGTCCTCCGCCAACTCAAAAAGGACCGGCAGATCCGCGTCTCTCGTCTTGACAGATTCGAATTTGCGCAATTCACCTTGGATAGTGGACAGTTTTGAGGTTACTTTCTGGGCATTTGCTTGGTCATCCCACAAATTAGGGACAGACGCTTCTGCCTCAAGTGCCGCGATTGATTCCCTCATTCGGGGGATATCAAGCACAGTACCGATACTGCTCACTTTGACTGCAAGTTCATTCAGTCGCTCTTGAATTTCGAGTGAGGGCACATGCGAACTTTACGAGTCGACTACTGGCCCACACGTTACGGGGCGTAATCCAACCTCGCCGAGGCACTCACCTCAACGGGATCAAATGGTAATGCGTCAAAAAAGGTCAGTCGCAATGGCGCGTTCAAGGTGACGAGAACTGACTTACCGTCGGGTTCAACCCTAAGATTGATAAGTTCAATTTCCGAACCTTCGGCCATGACTTTTGCGTGCGTTCTCGCAATGTTCTGTACTTGCGCTGAATTAAGCCTGGTGGATTGGGTCGCTCCGGTTCGGTAGTACTCGTCTAGGTCTATTCCTTGGGCTCCGGCAAGAGCAATTGAGTCGGCAACTGATTGAAGCTCCCGTTGTTGAATGAAGGCACCGGCACTGTCGGTTATTACCGCAAGTGCCAGCAGACACACTCCAATCATGCCGATGCCGAGAAGCATGATGCTGCCCTCGTCTTTCATGGCCCACCCGCCTCACGGTATTGATCAACTAAGAGTGTGGCCTGCGCAGTTACGGGCATTGTGATTACGTCCGATGACCCCCAGCGGGGCACAAATGGCAGTGGGACCTGGGCCGTGATTTCCATGGAGACCTTTCCACCCGGGGTGAGACACGCAATGTGATCGCACGTGGTGAAAATTTCCGGTTGTGCGTCTGCGAGGCCGTGGTCCTCAAACGCTTGTTCTGCAGCCACGACTGCTCTCTTATCGCCACTGGAATTGCTCGTGCTGGTAACAAACGCTCGCACACTTTCGCGGGCTGCCTGGTTGGCGGCAAACTGCGCCGCATTGAGGGTCAGGACGGTTATTGCGATATAGATCAGCGGAAGGATGATTGCGACGCCAACAACAATAAACTCAATTGAAGCGCTCCCTTGATCGCTGTTACTCCGCCAGCGCATGACCGGTCAGTTTCATTGACGTTGGACCGTAAAAACCAATCAAAGGCAATTCAGTCTCGACCACAACTGCGAACATTTTGTTATCCCCTTCGGTGACCTGTGATGCACTGATGCTCCGCACGGCCGCTCCAGCAATATTGCTTTCCAAGATGGACCTGGTGCGTGACTCTGCTCGAGTGAGATCCCCGTCCACTAAAGCAGCGACCCGCGCGCCTTCAATTGCAGCACTTGTGACCACACTGCGCACATGGATAGCGAGCATCAGTTGAAGTACCGCCAACGCAACGAGCATGAGCAACGGGGCAACCAGGGCGAATTCAACGCTTGCGTTCCCGCTATCGCCCTGCAGTCGTGTCCTATCAGTGCTGCGTTTATGCGGAGACACTCGAGATCGCTCGATCCAAGATTCCGGTGAGTTGGTCGTCGGCGATCAGCCAGATGGCGGTCACCAGTCCCGCGGTCATCACGGCAACAAGCACCCAGCCAGGGACGTCGCCACGCTCATTAGCCAACCTGGTGAATAGCTTGCCTAACATTAGTTCGATTTTCATGTCATACCTTTCTTTGATATGTGTATTTTGTTGTTGTTACGGAAGAAGAACTTCAAGACCACGCATGGCCGGAAATAGTGCAATGACGATCACGGTGGGCAGGATCAAGAACACGACGGGGACCAACATGACAACGTCTTTTTTCCCCGCGAGCTCTATTAAGTGCTGCCTTTGCTCATTACGAGCATCGGCTGCTTGAGCGCGTAGAACGCCGCTCAATGGGGTCCCCCGCTCAATCGCAATCACTAAGCCGGAAACAAAACGCTCCACTGAACGAGAACCGGTACGTTCGGACATGGCAACTAATGCATCGATAAATGCGGAGCCCGCCTTAATGTCGGCTACGCAAGTTTCCAATTCATCTGCCAGGTCTCCATGGCCTAAATGTGCGATGCGAGTGAGTGCGGCGAGGGAGGTCTCTCCAGCCGTAACCGAAAAGGCCAGTAGTTCGGCAAGATCAGGGAATTGCGAGTCAATTCGCTCAATCCGCTTTTTTCCCAGTCCGGAAAGGCGTTTGTCGTGCAGAAGGAAGCCAAGTACGATCCCCAGAACCACCGTGAAGGCAAGTGCAATCGGATTCGAGCCACGCGCCACGGACCACATGCCGATTACAATGCCCGCAACTAATCCCAACGCCGCCCACGTAATTTGCTCCCACCGGTGGCGGCTCAGATCAGTAGCGCGATCGCCCGTAGTCTTGCCGGCTTTTTGCAATCTCTCGATCAATTTGTCAGGGTTACCAAAACGCGTGATCCACGCAGAATTAGGTCCCAGCAACTCTCGAAGTGCGGATAGCGCGCCCACCTGGTTTTCGATCGGGATCAGCGCATTTAGCGCTGGAACACTGCCATGAGATGCCCGGATCACCCTCATTGAGATGGTGATCGGGGCCAAGGAACGGTACCGGGAAATTATGCTTAAGAAACCAGCGGCGGCAATGAGCCCCACGAGCGCCCCAACAATTGGGGCGTTCATGCCGGCACTTCGAAGACAACCCGAGACTCAAGTGGTAACGCGCCAATGCGCAACATGAGTCGATAGGCGATGAATGAGATTGCTGCGGCACCCAGCAATACAACTGCTCCAAGTCCAGTACGAAAGGCTGCAACCGCATCAGGCCTGGTGCATAGCATGGCCAAAGTTAGCCACGGGGCAGCGATTGACATCCGGGCAGCAGAAATGGTCCAACTCTGCCGAGCTTCAATGTCACCTCGCGTAAGCGCATCACTTCGCAGTAAGGCGCTCAGAGTTCGCAGCACGTGACCCAGGTCTGTTCCCCCCACTTCATGGGCAATGCGCAATGCGGAAATTACTCGATCAGCAACCGGGTCGCCGAGGCGTTCTTGTAACGCGTTCAGCGCCTGTGCAAATGATCCGGTTGACCGGTAATAATCGGAAAAGTGGGTAAATGCATAGCGCAATTGAGCGGGCCCATTTTTTGAAAGGTCAGCTACAGCTTCGGGGAGAGACATGCCGGCCCGCACGGAGGAGGCAAGCGAGTCAACTGCGTCAGGCCAACTTGTGCGAAGGGCTTTTGACCGCACTCTGGCGCGACGTTTGAGACTAAAAATTGGAATGAAGGCTGCGCCCACTGCGGCCATAACGGCCACGATCGGGAGTGAAGTAATGATTAGTGAGATGGATCCCGTAGCCAACCCGGCGATTGCCATGGTCGTGTACACAGTTCGAGTCGTCACATTGGCCAACCCAGCCGCTTTCACCAGCGCTCCCACATAACTTTCTTTGGGGGTTCTCACCGGTCGGTTACTGCTCAGCGCCAATAAGACTAAAAGAGCGCCTAAGCCAACACACAGACCCAAGACCGCGCCCATCAGGCGACTCCGAGCAGCGGATTCTGCGTATGCAGAATACTGGACAAATCAAAGCCGCGTGAGGCGAATCTTTCTGGATGAGGTGGGTAACCACCCTTGCGGGCTAGCCCAGACCCATCGTCTTTGAAGATCGTGCTCATTTCAACAATATTGTTCTCAACGCGACCGGTCAGACCTGAAATTTCAGTGATCCTGCGCAGCCCACTTGGATCACTCGCCGCATGGATCACTAAATCCACCGCACCCGCGACCGTTGGCACAACGAAGTCTCCGGGGATATTGGCTCCCGCCAATAGTGGGAGCGTGCACAGTTTGGTCACCGCTTCACGAGCACTGTTTGCGTGCAATGTAGATAGCGACGGCATTCCAGAGTTCATGGCAATGAGCAAATCAAGGCATTCACCTTGGCGCACCTCACCAACAATCAATCGAGTGGGGCGCATGCGCAGTGCCTCGCGCACCAGCCTGCGTAACGGGATCTCCCCCGTCCCCTCCAAACTAGCGTCCCGAGTCTGCATGGCAATCCAGTCCGGATGATCAATCCTGATTTCAAATACTTCTTCGCAACTAATCACCCGCTCATGTCTGGGGACACAACCCAACAGCGCATTAAGCAATGTGGTTTTGCCGGCCTGGGTTCCCCCTGCCACTACAGTATTGAGTCCACATTGAACGGCGGCGTCTAGAAATACTGCCGCTTGCTGATTGAGGGTGCCCAATCCGACTAGGTCAAAAATTGTTTTGGGTCGGACCACAAACCGCCGAATATTCACCGACCAATGCTTTTGAGTTACCTCTGGAATAACTACGTGAAGCCGGCTGCCGTCGGAAAGGACCGCGTCAACAAATGGTTGCGAAAGGTCTAGCCGCCGCCCAGAGGTGCGCAACATCCGTTCAACTAGATCACGCACCTGCTCGGGGGTGAGAACGATCCCGGTCAATTCGCTTCTGCCGCCACGGGCAATAAAGACTCGGTTCGGTTCATTTATCCAAATTTCCTCAACCGTTGGGTCATCGAAAAATTTTTGCAATGGGCCGTAGCCGGAAATCTGATGATGAACCTCAAGTACCAAAGCAGGAACGTCGATCAGCGATCCACCAGCGAATAGGTCCGATGCACACTCTTGAATCAGGTGAAGTACCCGCGTGCTGTCCAGGACCGGATCAAGATCAAGGGTCCTAATTTGTTCACGCACCCGCGACTCAACGAGCACTGCGTCCATGCGAATCCCCTTTAGTCAGCGCGTCTTTTTCCGTGTTAGTTGCGCGCGTTCAGGGTAAGTCGAATCAGGACATTAAATACAGTGGTGATTTTCTAGCTGTGGATAACTCCGTTCAGAGTAAGAATCGATCCCAGGCAGCTTTGACGAACTCGGGGTGTTCGGCTTGGGCCATGTGACCGGTGTCGGGCAATACAACGACGTGGGCGTTCGGAAATCTTTTTGTTAACCTGTGCGCCATTTTGGCATCAACGAGTACGTCCTCTCGGCCGTAAATCCCCAGGGTTGGTGCAATCACACGTTCCGCCAATTTCCACGGGCGATGTGCCCCCCTGAGGTCAGTATTTGTCTTAAACAGGCCGCGAAGGGAGCCAAGAAATGCCTCCGCGTTGTAAGTGAAGTGATCTCGTTCCTCGGCTTCCTGTACAGCCTCAGCCATTCGGATGTGAGAAAACTGATCGGGGTGTGCGGTGCAGCCATCAATAGTTGCTTGCACCCGGTCCTGCGCGGAACTCTGTAAATACTTTGGGATCAATTTTTCACCAATACCTGGAATCGCAATTGCCGGCAGATGAACGTTTCCCTTGGTTGCATAAAGACTCGGCAATGCAGGCGAGATCAAAGTGAGCGAACGCACCAGTTCAGGTTTGCGTGCGGCAAGTTGCAATGCAACGGCCCCACCGAGTGAATTACCAAAAAGATCGACTGGGCCTAGGCCCTTGGCCAAGATAAATTCGGCGACAGCTCTGGCATGACCCGAGGGGGTGTAGTCACCGTCACGCGGTGGCGGCGACATGCCGAATCCTGGAAGATCAACCGCGTAGCCCGTCAATTGGGTATCGAGGGCCAACATCAGGTCGGTCCAGTTGAGAGAGGAACCACCCAGACCGTGCACAAAAATACCCACTCGGTCCGGCGACTTTGCTTCTACCGCGCTGCTTCGATAGGAAATCGTTCGCTTTGGGAGAAATTCGATACTTCGGGCGTAAGCCTGCGCGGCTTCACTTCGTGGGGCGATAGGGGCAAGCACCGTGGCAGCGTACGGGATAAATGCGCGCCAAAGCAAAGTAGACTGTTGCAATGGCTTTCACGGCGTCCATCGACGAATCAAGTTCGCGCACGGCACGTCTGCCCAAAGCCGAACGCCGAGAACAACTTATGGCCGTGGCGCGGTCAGTCTTTGCTGATCAGGGATACCACACCACCAGCATGGAGATAATCGCTGAGACCGCCGGAGTCTCCAAGCCACTGCTCTACCAGCATTTCCCCAGCAAACTTGATTTGTACTTGGCGCTACTCGACGCTGGTATTGACGAACTACTCGACAAATCAGATGCTTCCCTGCGCGACATCACCGACAATAAATTACGCGTGATCGCTACTGTTCAGACGTACTTTGAGTTTGTGGACGACCCCCAAGACGCTTATCGTCTCGTTTTCGAATCTGACCTCACCAATGAACCTGAGGTGCGGGCCCGCCTCGAGCGCCTCGAGCGAGAAGTAATCAAGCGGATTGCTGCTGTGATCAAACAGGACACCGGCCTAAGTGAAACTCAAGCGACCCTGCTGGGGGCCGGGCTACACGGTATGGCTCAAGTTGCCGCCACCAACTGGTTGCGGGATCCTTCTCTTCCCAGAAGCGACGCAGCCGAACTGGTGTCACTTCTCTCCTGGCGCGGAATTAGCGGATTCCCGCTCTCGCACCCACCGACCAGCCCGCCCACAGCGCACTAACAAAATCAAATAGCAATCGGAAGGAAGAATTATGGACATCACAATTGGAGTGCAGCACATTGCACGAGACATCTCACTTGAAACCGAGGAGAGCGCCGAGGCGATTTCTCAGAAAGTCACGGAGGCGATTGCCTCGGACGGAATGCTGAACCTGACCGACACAAAAGGTCGGATTGTGTTGGTTCCCGCCAGCAAAATTGCCTACGTTGATCTAGGGCCTGCAACCGGCCGTCGCGTGGGGTTTGGTAAATAGCTTCTAGGCTGCTAAACCGAGATCGGCCATGCGCCGAGAGTGGCTATCCGTTAATCGCGCCAACATGCGACCGATTTCCGCGAGATCAGCTCCTGGCCGATCAACTCCTCCAATAATGAGTGCTGCCAGCGCATCCCGTTCGGCGGCAACTCTTTGGGCTTGAGATAACGCCTCACCCACAAGCCGTCGCCCCCAGAGCGCCAAACGCCCGGCAACTTTTGGGTCTTCCTCTATCGCGGTGCGAATTCGTTCAACGACGTAGGCCGCCTGTGAGAGGTCATCACACACTTCACATACCAGTTCACGAGTTTTTGGATCCACATAAGAAGAAATTTCACGGTAGAAATCCAAACCGATTCCATCACCCACAAAAGCCTTCATTAATCCTTCGAGCCAGTCCGTTGGCTTGGTCTTCATATGAAAGTCTTCAAGTGTCTGACGAAATGGCTCCATGGCGATTTCAGGGTCGGCACCGAGTTCAACAAGTCGATTGCGGAGCGCGGTAAAGTGCCTAAATTCCGTTGTGGCTAATTCGCCCATCGAGGCCTTGTCGGCGAACGTTGGCGCCAGCACCGAATCAGCAGCCATCCGCTCAAAGGCGGTCAGTTCACTCACGGCCAGCACTGCGAGGAGGTCAATGACCGCCGCCCGGTATTGCGGGTCATTGTCTAACTCCTGATCAATCGGCTCCTGAGTCATCGGGCCCAATCAACTCCGTTCATATCGGGGGGATCGCACTTGGCTAGGGCTAGCCGAGCCCCCTTAGGGTATCGGGGTACCATGAAATCAATGAGCCATTCGCTCAGGATCCCCGAAGCGGGCAGATTCCCGCCTCATTAACACTGGAGTTCTTCTGTCAACCACGATCGAAAACCCGCCGGAAAACCAGGCTGAAAATACGCCGGCACCGGCTAAATCATTTGCCGAACTCGGAGCGCACCCCAAAATTGTCTCCGCACTTTCAGCTAAAGGCATTGATTTTGCCTTCCCCATCCAAGAAATGTGCATGTCCATGGCCCTTGATGGACGCGACATTATTGGCCAAGCCAAAACCGGAACTGGTAAAACATTAGGTTTCGGAGTGCCCCTACTCCAGCGCATGGAGATCCCTGGTGGATCAACACCACAGGCACTCGTTGTCTGCCCTACCCGCGAACTCGCATCCCAAGTTGCATCGGATCTCCAAATTGCCGGAAAGGACCTCGGCGTTCGCGTACTAGCCGTGTACGGCGGTCGCGCAATTGAGCCCCAGATCGATGCCCTCAAATCCGGAATCGATGTTGTGGTGGGAACCCCCGGTCGAATACTTGACCTTGCCGGTCGTCGCGATCTTAATTTGGGCAGCGTCCGGGTACTTGTCATGGACGAAGCCGATGAAATGCTCGACATGGGCTTCCTCCCTGACGTCGAACGAATTGTCGCAATGCTCCCCACCAACCGACAGACCATGTTGTTCTCGGCAACAATGCCGGGTCAAATTGTCAACCTGGCTCGCCGCTACATGTCACAGCCCACGCATATTCGCGCAAGTGATCCCAGCGATGAAAGTGCCATGGTTGACTCAATTGAGCAGCATGTATGGCGCGCCCATCCAATGGACAAGTTCGAACTGGTTGCCCGGATCATGCAAGCAGATGGTCGTGGGCTCGCAATGATCTTTACTCGGACAAAGAGAAAAGCACAAAAAATTTACGATGATCTCACCGAGCGCGGCTTCGCAGTGGGAACTGTCCACGGCGATTTAGGCCAAGGCGCGCGCGAGCAAGCACTGCGTGCATTCCGCGGTGGCAAGATTGACATTCTTGTGGCAACTGATGTGGCGGCTAGAGGCATCGACGTTGATGGCGTGACCCACGTGATCAACTTTGAGTGCCCAGAAGATGAAAAAGCTTATCTGCACCGAGTTGGGCGTACAGGTCGAGCGGGTAACTCTGGGGTTGCCGTGACGCTCGTTGACTGGGAAGACGTTGCCCGCTGGCAAATGATTGACCGTGCACTCAAATTGCCCTTCAAGGATCCACTTGAGACCTATTCAACGAGTGAACACGTGTACACCGGTCTTGGTATCCCAACTAGTGCAACCGGTCGTCTGGCAAAGGGCGACCGAACCCGCGCTGGTCTTGGAGCTGAGAACCTTGAAGATATTGGCGGGAAGCCACCACAGCAAAAACTGCCCGCTCGCAAATCATCTGGAGGCAGGCCCCCAGCAAAGAAGCATTCCACAGATAAGGCGCCCACGGGCACCTCTGAGGGCAATAGCCCCAGGAAGAAGCCAACAGGCAAAACCCGCGAGCGTCGCCGGACTCGTAGCGGTGACGGAACTTAGTTTCGCACTCGAGATTGCGCGCACTTCCGAGTGCGCGCGCTTGGCACGTGAAGCGATCCTTGACGGCTTGCCCGAAAGTGAAAGGCGCGACTCCCTCGAATCTATTGCATCAGAGTTGGTTACTAACGCGTTTATGCATGGGGCCGGCCCAATCACTATGACGGTAACGAGTGACGGGGATGCGTTGCACATTGACGTCTCCAGCCACGTACATGATTCAGGAATCGCACTTATCGCCGGGAAAATCTCTTCCGACTCCGAACATGGTCGAGGATTAGCGCTCGTGGAACTGTTGAGCGAATCATGGGAGTACTCGGTGAAGGACTCAGTGCTTACGGTTAGCGCAACAGTTATTTAGGGCAATTACTTAGGGCAATGGTCATTGGGTGATAAAAGTAGCCCATAGCAATAGACCCGTGAAGAGTACGACTCCCGAGGTAAACCAGCCGAGCCTGGCGACATTGACATTGGGCAACTCTTCACGGAATACCGCCATCAAAACTGCACCACCAAGAAATGCTGTTGGTACGGCGACAAAAAGTTCATTGGGTGGTGGCGCAATATAAGCGGTCAGTAACCCTGCCAAAAGGAAGACCGTCAGCACCCAGCGATCCGAACGAGCAAAATGCTTTGGGTGAGCACGCGCTAATCCTCGATCGGTGAGAATGAAATGCAGTGACATTACAACCGCGAAAAGAACCGCAAAATCTGGGCCCAACTCAATTCGATCCGGGGTTGTATAGGAAAAGATGAAACTCAGCATTCCAATGGTCGATAAATTGGCGCGATAAAGAATTTTGGAGCCGCTTTTGGACTCTTCCGCTTTCGCATCGAAAGCGTAGAAGACAACTAATCCAATTAAGGCAACAAAGAAGAGTGAGGACTGAACAAATAAATCAGGAATGGCATCTGGCAGAGACACGTCTGCGAACGCAAGTTCTCCATCAGCCAACTCGGGCAACATGTGCACGAACACATATGCCACGGCCACGCCACCTGAAAAGGAAGCAACCGAAGCTTGGCGGGTCGCCGTGCTGTTGAAAAGCTTGCTGTCAAGAATTGATGGTGCGAATACGTGCGTCAACGCCACGAGCATTGTGAGTCCAAGTGCGAGGAACCACAATTCGGGTTCCTGAGTGAAGTCCACTGCCCCAGTAAACCGCACCGCTACCCGGCTTCAACAGTTCAGCCTCAGAAGCAAGGCCACACCAATAGGAATTGCATACCTACTGGTTGAGACCAATGTGCCCATCTAGCCAGATCGCATCCCCATCAAGCATGGGAGCAATAACACTCGCGAACCACTCCCCTTGATCGGGTAATTCTGCCAGGGCAGCGTAGGCCTCTTTGCTTTCAAAAATAAAGGTTCCCACAACCGTGACCCCGTCATCAACGCGCATCACACTTCCACTCACAAAGCCAACTGGATTCTTTCGCGCATTCATCGCCTCCTCAAAAGCTTCGAATGGCACCTTTAATCGCGCGGTCATAACAGTTCCGTATAGTTTCAATGTTTTTCCTTTTTCTATGATCGATGTGTGACAGGGCGGTACTTAGGCCCAAAATCCAGAGAATTCATAGACGACAACGGGTGTGTCACCAACAACCCACGCATCATGACCGGCGTTAATTTCATGCACTTCCCCGGCGGAATAGGACACTTCTTGCCCGGAGTGGGCAACGGTCACGTTCCCGAAGCTATGAAACCCAGATGGTGTACTTCGCAGGTCGCTGTTCCGACTAGCGGTGCGATGTCTGTCGATCACCGCCAACCTGGTTCCAACGTTAAGCGCGTTGCCTTACCAGTGAGCAACTCGACCACTGAAAGTTTCGCATTAGGCTTTTCGCTCATCACACCATCTTGATCAAAATTCTTAACCGAAATATTTGACATCACTTTTCCTTTGCATTCGCGTTTGATTTCTATTTTTCTGGAGCACTCCAGTGCAGCTCCGGCAGGTGACTGCGTGTTTGGTCCATCTCTTGGGCAGACATAAGTCGGATTGAGTGGCTTTGCACGGTTCCTGACGCCATGGCGACCATGGGCAGGAGCATCGCTTTCGACTCGTCTTCCCACTCTGTCAGAATTACAAAGTCATAAGTTCCTTGACAAAAACTATATTCGATGAGGGTACCGCCCAGGTCGGTAACCGCTTTCACAATTGCGTCGAATCGCGATTCAAAACCCACCTTCATCGCACCTGCTAGTCCATCAGCGGTGTAGTTACCAAGTACCAAATATTTTCGAGACATGTAAAAACTCCCTCCCTAGTTGCTGGCCATATTTTGTATATCTTCGACCGTTAAATCCATGTTGTGATTTCCCTTTGCATGCGCTTGAACTTCAACAACTAGCGCAGCAAACTCCTCATGCGTCAATACAGACCCACAAGGACACTCCACTGAAAAAATTTCCTGACTCATTGCAATTACTCCTTCGCCATTGGCTATTTGTTTATTCAC
>DEZY01000124.1:0-4696 GCA_002365735.1 Actinobacteria bacterium UBA3120 | reverse complement strand
TCTACCTTGCAATAGCCTTGCATCGAGATTCCTCATTACCTCGACTGGCCGTGATGCTAGGTTTCTCGAGTGGAAGTCCGAGTAAATCTGGCCGGTACGTTCTCGATCCGACATGGTGAGCAATACATGTCTCACGGTGACATGAGTGGCGTTATTGGCCGCATGATCCTGACTAATCTCTCGCTTTCTCTTGATGCGATTCCGCGAGACGTACTCATTGATAATCTTTGGGAGGAAAATCTGCCTTCGACCGCAGAATCTGTGCTCAACGCGACGTGTAGCAGGCTCAGGCGGGGATTGGCAAATATTGCGCTTCCATCAAAAGACCTTCTGATTTCTACCGGTGGGTCCTTGCAACTCAGGTGGCCGTCACATGTTCATATTGACATACGCACGGCTGTTCGTAGCATTGATGACGCCGAAGGTTCCTATCGACGGGGCAACGTTGACCGCGCTTTACGCCAAGCCACCGTTGCCTATGTCATCGTGCGACGACCCTTACTCCCCGGAATTGAACGGGAGTGGATTACCAGGGAAAGATTGAATTTGGCCCAAATCATGGAACGTTCCCTCGATTTGCTCAGTGACCTGTGGGCAACGCGAGGTGATACTCGATCTAGTTTGCTCATGGCACACAAGTTGTTGAAATTGAATCCGTACTCAGAGGTGGCAATTAGAAAAGTTATGCGCTCACACATAGCTTTTGGCGATAAACCTGCTGCCGCGAAAGCGCTGGCGGATTGGAAAGCAACGCTCGCAAAGGACCTCGAGCTTTTTGACAATCGAACCTTGGCAGACTTCGTATAACCGCAGACATTCGTATTGGGGCGACGATTAGCGCTATTTCTTGATTTTATAGTCCTCGAGCAAACGGCGACCGATAATCATCCTTTGGATGTCAGCCGTGCCCTCGCCAATCAGAAGCATTGGCGCCTCGCGGTAGAGGCGTTCGATTTCGTATTCCTTTGAATACCCGTAACCACCGTGAATGCGGAAGGAGTCTTCCACTACTTCCTTGCAGTACTCACTCGCCAGATATTTTGCCATCCCGGACTCGAGGTCGTTACGAGCACCGCTGTCCTTTAGCTTTGCAGCCATGACCATCATTTGATGAGCGGCTTCCACTTTTGTGGCCATGTCCGCCAGACGGAAGGACACTGCCTGGTGCTCAATAATTGGCTTGCCAAATGTTTCGCGCATTTGCGCGTATTCGATTCCCAATTCAAAAGCGCGGATGGCCAGACCGCAGGCACGGGCAGCAACGTTAACGCGACCAACTTCAACGCCGTCCATCATCTGGTAGAAGCCCTTACCCGGCTCCCCACCAAGTAGGTCGTCGTTGGAGAGCTGCAGATTGTCCATGATCAATTCAGTGGTATCGACACCCTTATAGCCCATTTTTTCAATCTTTCCAGGGATCGTGGCCCCTGGACGCACTTCACCAAAGCCGGGGGTTTTCTCGATGAGGAAAGTTGACATGCGCTTGTAAACACTGGAGTCAGCCGAGGCAGCGTCATCGGTGCGCACCAACACGGCGACGAGTGTCGAGGAAGCTCCGTTTGTCAGCCACATCTTTTGACCTGTTAGAGAGTAACCATCAGCGTTTTTCACTGCCTTTGAAGTGATCGCGGAAACGTCAGACCCGCAGTTGGGTTCACTCATGCTGAATGCTCCCCGCACTTCGCCAGTCGCCATGCGTGGTAGGTATTTTTCCTTTTGCTCGGTTGTTCCATGGTGCATCAACATGTAGGCAACGATGAAGTGAGTGTTGATTACGCCGCTGACCGGCATCCAGCCGCGTGCGATCTCTTCGACCACGAGGGAGTAGGTCAGTAGTGACTCGCCGAGGCCGCCGTACTCTTCGGGGATCATCAATCCAAAGACGCCGAGTTCCTTGAGACCATCAACGATTGCCTGTGGGTACTCGTCGGCGTGCTCGAGCTTATTGGCAACCGGGATAATCTCATTGTTTACGAAATCGCGGACCGCACTCAGGATTTCAGTCTGAATGTCGGTCATTCCTTCGGTATAAGCCAAGCGTGTCATGTTTTCCCCTATTCAGGTTATTGCGTTTATTCAGGTACTACGAATTGTTGGGTGCGGGTCAGTCCGGCCGCCCTACCTTTGGCTGCCATAACCAAAGCCATCTTGCGTGAAGCTTCGTCGATCATTTCGTCACCCAACATCGCCGCGCCTTTTGCGCCACCACTTGCCGAGGTGAAGTAGCCATATGCGTCCAGGATCATTTCCGCGTGATCGTAATCTTGTTGATCCGGTGAATAGATTTCGTTTGCCGCCTCAACCTGACCGGGGTGAAGTGCCCACTTACCGTCAAATCCGAGTGCCGCGGAGCGCCCCGCAACCCGACGGAACCCCTCAACGTCTTTGATCTGTAGGTAGGGGCCATCAATTGCCTGTTTGTTGTAGGCACGCGCCGCCATGAGGATCCGCATCAAGATGTAGTGGTACGCGTCCCCAGTGTCGTATCCGAGGGGCTGCTCGCCAACCACGAGCGACTTCATATTGATGCTCGCCATAAAGTCGGCCGGTCCAAAAATGATCGTTTCTACTCGTGGACTCGCTTGAGCAATTGCATCAACGTTGATTAATCCGAGTGCATTTTCAATTTGAGCTTCGATACCAATACGACCCACCTCGAGGCCATTTGATTTCTCCAACTGGGTAAGGAGCAGATCGAGAGCAATTATTTGGTCAGCGGTCTGCGCCTTCGGTAACATTATTGCATCAAGATTTGCACCGGCTCCTTCAACGACTTCAATGACGTCGGAATATGTCCATTGGGTGGTCCAGTCGTTAACGCGAACCGCCCGGATCTTTCCCTCGTATCCACCTTCATTGAGGGCAGCGACAATGTTCTTGCGGGCCTGCGGCTTGGCAAGAGGTGCGACCGCATCTTCAATATCCATGAACACTTGGTCCACCGGCAGGGTGCGTGCTTTATCTAACATTTTCACGCTACTACCCGGGACAGCAAGGTTTGAGCGACGGGGACGTAGTTCTCGCGCAGTGGCAGACATATGGGTATGTTAGCGAGGCAACTTTCTTCTCGCCCGGGGAAAGCCCCACCGATTACGTCACACCTATGCTGTGTTGGGTGTCCAGCCCTGAACTTGGTCTATCCGCCCTTCGGCGGGCCCGAGGGGTCACCATCTATCTCTTCTTTTTTAACGGGATTGCCCTGAGCACTTTGACCCCTCGCTTGGCCGATCTGCAGGGCCAGCTGAATATGTCGGATCTGGCCCTGGGCCTTGTCCTCAGCGCGGGAGCAGCCGGCGGTCTGTTTTTTGGCCCATTTGCAGCGATGGGAATGCGCCGATTTGGCAGTGGCCAGTTTTCCATGATCGCACTGGTGTTCCTGCTCCCGCTATTGCCCCTCCTGGGCTTGGCCCCGACCGTTTTCATTCTGGGCCTGGTTATTTTCGCAATCGGGGCCGTTGACTCGGTACTTGATGCGGCACAAAATGCCCACGGTCTCAGCGTTCAAAGGCTGTATCGGCGATCGATCATCAATAATATGCATGCTTTTTGGGCTCTGGGGACGGTCGTAGGCGCGTTGATCGGAGCAATCACTCTTGCCCTGAACGTCTCGCTCACCTGGACCCTGTCTCTTGTTGCCGTCTTGGGGCTACTCGGCGCACTGGCCACTTTCCGCTGGGTACTTCCCAAGAACTGGAACAGTGCTGACGGCGACCTGGATCTGGCACGCGAAATTCAGGCCGAACACCTACGCTCAATTGATCCTGGTTCAGTTGCCCCGGCGACATCAGTTACTCGATTTCGCATCAGTGCCGTTCCTCTTGCGCTCACTGCGATCGGGTTGCTGACCGTTCTCGCCATCATTGTTGAAGAAGTCCCACAACGTTGGTCATCGATTTACTTCACCGACCTTGGAGTTGATCCGAGTCGGGTTGGTCTTGGCGTAGTCGCCTTCACAATTTCCTTGACCATTGGACGATTCGTTGGTGATATTTTTGTGAATCGGTTTGGTGAGCGACTCGTTGCACAAGTCAGCATGGCCATCACAGCCGTCGCGCTTGCCACTTCACTCATCGCTGGTAGTTTCTATGCCTACATCGGCGCATGCGTTGTCGTTGGACTCGGTGTTGCGACTCTTTTTCCCGCTGCGATGCACGCGGCTACTTTCGTCAAAGGCACCAGTCCGGAAACCGCGATCACTGTCGTTAGCTGGATTTCTCGCGCCGGATTCGTTTTCGCACCATTCATGGTGGGCCTTATTGCTGAGCAGATAGGTGTGAGTTGGGGGATTTCAATTGCCGTCGTTGCGGCTTTGATTTTGATTCCACTCTCGCGGATATTGCGAGCCAAAGCCGAACGCTAATACACACCTTTTAAATAGGTGAAGTCTCCATGGGGATTTCACTCTTAGGGTTTGACTTGATCACGAGAATCACCCCGGCCAGGATTAGGGCGGCTGCAGGGTAAATCGCAGCCGGTGGGGCTTGCCCCAGCCAAATAGCTGCGACGAGGGCCGCGCCAGGCATCTCAAATAAGATGGCAAGTGAAACAAACGTGGCAGAGGAACGGGCTAATACCTTGTTCATCAATGTATGACCGAGCAGTTGCGCTCCCAAAGTAATCCCAAGAATCATCAGCCATGCGTCGAGTTCAAACCCAATTAACTCCTGTTCAAACACGAACACCAGTGGCAAGATTG
>DEZY01000156.1:39438-40219 GCA_002365735.1 Actinobacteria bacterium UBA3120 | reverse complement strand
AGCAATTCCGGATCGGCTGCAAGCGCAGGGCGCAAGGCAGCCTCAAGGGCCAATCTTGGCAATCGCCGAGAATTGCCGGGCGCCCGCCAAGAACTTTCCGGTTAACTTAGTTGTAGTTCGACCAACTGGAGCACTTGGTGACATGATTACCGGGTGCCACGACCAAGTGAACGAGCATCTCACACTGTTTCATTACACGACATCAAGGCGGCTCAGGAATCCCTTGTCGGGGTAATCGCTGACATCCCGGTTGCAAATGCGCGCTGGTTGACCGAACTTGTGGGAGGACCGGTCTATCTAATCCCCGAGAATTTGCAACGGGCCGGCTCATTCAAAATTCGTGGTGCCTACAACAGGCTCGCTAAATTGACTGAAAAAGAACGTGAGCGCGGAGTCGTTGCGGCCAGCGCCGGTAATCACGCGCAGGGTGTCGCGCTTGCCGCTCGGATGCTCGGCATCAAAGCAACAGTGTTCATGCCGATTGGTGCGACGATTCCCAAAGTTGAAGCGACCAAGGGTTATGGCGCAGACGTCGAGTTCGTGGGTAACAGCATTGACGAGGCACTCGTGGAAGCACGCGCATTTGCTAGACGCACCGGCGCTATTTTGATTCACCCATTTGATCATCAAGACATTGTTGCCGGGCAGGGAACATTGGGCCTAGAGATCTTGGAGAAGATCCCTGATGTGAAGACCGTTGTGGTCTGCACGGGGGGCGGGGGACTACTTGCTGGCATTGCTTTGGCAATCAAATCGCAAAACCCTGACATCAGAGTGATTG
>DEZY01000156.1:26776-39346 GCA_002365735.1 Actinobacteria bacterium UBA3120 | reverse complement strand
AGAGTGATTGGTGTGCAGGCGGTAAATGCCGCAGCGTATCCAGCGTCACTTGCAGCTGGCTCGCCCCAGAAACTTGACCACATGTCGACAATGGCGGATGGAATCGCGGTCGGTTTGCCCGGAGATATTCCTTTTGAAATTGTGAATCAGCACGTTGATGAAATTATGACCGTGACCGAGGATCAATTGTCAAGCGCGGCGTTGCTCTTGCTTGAGCGGGCGAAAATGGTGGTAGAGCCGGCCGGGGCCGCTGCGACAGCCGCCGTCATGGCCTGGCCAACAAAATTTGAAGCACCTGTCGCGGTGTTACTTTCTGGCGGCAATGTGGACTCATTGCTTTTGCTTCGCATTATTCGTCACGGAATGGCCGCGAGCGGGCGCTACATGACAATCAAAGTCCGAGTACCTGATTCGCCCGGAAACCTTGCGAGAATTCTTGCCGCGGTTCAGGAGGTGCACGCAAATATTGTTGAAGTTGACCACAACCGCATGGATCCATCTTTGGGCGTGGACGAAGTGGAGATTGACATTCACGTTGAGACGCGGGGTCGTGATCACTCACAGGAAGTCCTGCATAAACTGATCGACCAAGGATTTAGCGCTATCGAATTATAGGTATACAGTTCCGCTTATGGCAAAAGACGATGCAGTTCATGCCGAGGGCTTAGTCAAAGAGTTTGGTGAGGTAAAAGCACTTAACGGATTGGACCTAGTAGTACCCAGGGGGCAGGTGGTTGGCCTCTTGGGACCAAATGGTTCGGGCAAAACGACCACAGTTCGAATTCTTGCAACTCTGCTGAAGCCCACCAAAGGTGTCGCTTACGTCAATGGATTCAATGTTGGAAAGCAGGCTGATCAAGTCCGGCACAGCATCGGGCTGACCGGCCAGTACACGGCGGTGGACGAATTCTTGACCGGGCGTGAGAACCTGCGCATGTTCGGTGACCTGTATCACTTAGCTCCGCACTACGTAAAAGAGCGATCCCAGGAGCTACTCGAGTGGTTCGACCTCATCGAAGCGGCTGAACGCCCGGCAAAAACTTACTCGGGCGGAATGCGCAGGCGCCTTGACCTCGCATCAAGCTTGATTGCCAAGCCCAGCATTCTATTTCTTGATGAACCCACGACCGGCCTTGATCCCCGGTCACGACTTGGCATGTGGGGAGTGATTGAGAGTCTGGTGGCTGAGGGAACTACGGTTCTGCTCACAACCCAGTACTTGGAAGAAGCCGACAAGCTCGCTGACGACATCGTGGTGATTGATCACGGTCGGGTGATTGCCCACGGCACGGCTGAGGACCTTAAAGATCAAATCGGTGGTGATCGAATTGAAGTCACCGTTGCTGACCTTGAACGAGTGCGTGATGCACAGACGGCATTGGCACCAGTCTTTGGGGGAGAGTCCATAGTCAGCCACAGCATGGTCTCTGGTCCGGTTTCCGGTGGCTCGACAGTTCTTGTTGACGTGGTTCGTTTACTGGACTCTCAAAATATTACAATTGCTGATTTGGCCTTGCGCAGACCAACCCTGGATGACGTATTCCTGTCATTGACTGGACATGGTGCAGAAGACGAAAATCCGGGAAAGCCCGCAAGTGGGACAAGAAGAGGGCGGAACCGATCATGAGTCAGGTAAAAAACTTGAGTTCCGCACCACCCGTTGCCATGTCTCGGCCATTACTCGGTTGGACATTGCACGACTCAATAGTCATTGCGCGTAGCACGATCCTGGCGTCATTTCGAATCCCTGAAGCGTTGTTCTTTCAACTAATTCAGCCCGTTATTTTCGTCCTACTTTTTGCGTACGTCTTTGGTGGAGCGATTCCCATTCCTGGCGCTGACCCTGGTGGTGCTGCAGATGCAAGTTTGTATCGGCAGTACCTGATGCCGGGGATTTTCGGTCAAACTGTTGCCTTTGCCGCCGCTGCAAGCACAGTTGGTTTGGCTGAGGCGATGCAAAAGGGAATTATTGACCGCTATAAAGCGCTTCCCATGTCGCAATCCGCGGCGTTGATTGGCAACACTTTCGCTAACGCATTGCGTCAAATTTTGGTACTAACAGTACTCAGCATCACGGGGTACATCGTGGGCTGGCGAATCAATGACGGAATTCTGAACGCGATCTATGCATATTTACTTCTACTTCTTTTCGCTTACACGGTGACGTGGGTTGGGGCGTTCGTAGGCCTGTCAGTACCGAATACCGAAACTGCCAATACGGCTGGTCTTATCTGGATCTTCCCACTGACTTTCCTGTCCAATGCATTTGTCCCATTGGATTCGCTACCCAGCGTGCTCAAGTTATTCGCGGCGTACAACCCAGTTTCATCGCTGGTTTTAGCGACTCGACAACTTTTTGGTAATCCGACCGGCTATGCACCGGGAACAGAACCCGAGTTTTGGTCGTTGCAGTACCCCGTTTTATACACGGTGATTTCGTGCTCAGTCGTCATTGGAATCTTTGCCCCGCTGGCAATTCGGAAATACCGTACTGTCAGCCGTCGCTAACTTCAGGTGTAATCCTCGACTTTGAGTATTTCAACTGACATGTCTTTACCATTGACCAATTGGTAACTGGTTTTTTCGCCAACCCGCTTGCCCAGAACCGCGGCTCCTAGGGGCGAAGTTGGTGAGTACACGTCAATTGATGCGTGGGCTGCTTCTTCACGTGAACCCAGCAGAAATCTTTCCTCGTCATCAAAGCCAATAAGTCGAACCGTAATAACTTTTCCGTGACTCACTTCACCCTCGGCTGCTTCAGGAACACCGATCTGTGAATTTTCAAGAAGTTGTCGCAGCTGACGCACGCGTGCCTCGTTCTTGCCCTGCTCCTCACGCGCTGCGTGGTAACCACCGTTTTCCTTGAGATCACCCTCTTCACGGGCTGCCTCGATTTTCTTGGTAATTTCCGTGCGCGTAGGGCCCTGACGGTCTTCGTATTCAGCAGTCAGGCGGTCATGAGCGTCTTGGGTCAACCAGGTAATTTCGGTCATAACCGCAAACCCTAATACTTTTTCTGTATTTGTGAACGGGGGAACCTAAATCACGTGCCAGAACTCTGGGTCCATGGCTGAGGGGGCGGTGCGACCCCCGCCGGGAATTGGGGTCCGGGAACTCGGGTTGGCTCACCAGATTTAACGCAGGTGAGCACTTCAACGGTATAGGCGGGTGCCAGAGTCCGCAGCGAGTAATCCTCTTGGGCGTAGTCCACCCCGCTTGGGATGGTGATCAGCGAGTACCCGACATCAATGCGCGTGGAGTCTTGAGCTCGAATCACGCAGTCAACCGCGTCACTGCCGATCCTTCGGACCTCGAAACGCAGGTCAACGCGCTCTGGGCTTTCAACGCCCCAGGTGAGGAGCTTGAACTGAATACTTTTTTGAGACATTGAGAAAGTGACAAACCCGACCACTGCGAGAAACCCTAAAGTCAACAGGGAAATAGCAGCCGTGCGCAAATAATTCGTGTGATTGAATCCGTACCGTTCCTGCATCGTTGAACTCAACTGATCTTTGCGAAAGGGGCTTGACACCCTCCCACAGTAACCAGAGTTACCCGCGCAAGTGAGAGGATGCTCCCGTGAAAAATAAATCCACCCCAACTCCATTGCGCTTGATGGCTATTCATGCCCACCCCGATGATGAGTCCAGCAAGGGTGCGGCAACCACGGCAAGATACGTCGACGAAGGCATTGAGGTGATGGTGGTCTCATGCACCGGCGGCGAGCGGGGCGATGTAATCAACGAGCAGGTTCAAGAACTAGTCGACCTACATGGAATTCACCAGGTGCGCCAGCTCGAGATGGCGGAGGCCGCGAGAATTCTTGGCGTCAGACATGAGTGGCTTGGTTTCATGGACTCAGGTTTCACGCAGGGAGAACCCCTCCCCGAAGACGCATTCGCGCTCATTCCTCTTGCGGTAAGCGTGCCACCACTGGTCAAGCTTTTGCGTGAGTTCCGTCCGCAGGTTGTCACCACCTATGACGAAAACGGTGGGTATCCTCACCCCGATCATATTCAGACCCATGTGATCACAATTGCGGCAATTGCGGTGGCGGCTGACCCAGAGGCGCACCCAGAGCTTGGTCCCGGTCATCAGGTTCAGAAGGTCTATTACAACCAGCAGTTCCATAAGGAACGAGTAGTGGCTCTGCACAATTTGCTCATCGAGCAGGAAACCGAATCACCATATGAAGAGTGGTTGGCAAACTGGGAAGACAAGCCAGAGGATGCGGATCGGATCACCACGAGCGTTGAATGCGCGCGGTACTTCCCGATTCGAGATGCCGCCCTCAAGGCCCATGCAACCCAAATTGAACCCGATGGCCGTTGGTTCGCGGTGTCAACCCAGTTGCAGCAGCAAGCATGGCCAACCGAGGAATTTCAGTTGGCCTCGAGTCTGGTCGAGACGGCATTTCCAGAGACTGACCTTTTTGCCGGCCTGCGCTAGAAACTGATTAAGGGTTAGAGTTGAACCACTATGGACAGTGAACTCGATCTCAGCACAATTATTGACGGCGCCGGCCCTATCGCTGGACTTTTCGTATTGCTCGTGGCGATTGCCTTGGTTTTACTGTGGCTCAACATGAATCGCCAAATGAAGCGAATTGATCCCAATCTCCCACGTGGGCGCAGTGAAGGTGCTATTGCGCAGGAATCCGGTGACGTCCCGCAAATGGAAGAGAGCGCCGAGCAAGAACCTGATGCCGCGAAGCAGTGAGCTGTGGTCGCGGGCGCGCACATTGACGGCGATCTTGGCGTTGGCGTCTTTGATCTTTATTTGCGTACTTTTCTTTTTCCTTGGTAAATGGCAGTGGGATCGCACCCAAGATATTTTGGACGCCAAACGTGCGGCGTCGACAGCCGCAGTTTCGATTACCGACATAGTCCAACCGATGAAATCGGAAGACTATGGTCGAACTGTCACCGCAATGGGCGCGTTTAGTTCCCCGGATCAGGTTCGCGTCGGTAGCAGGCTCTCTTCGCAATCAGCCGCAGGCGAATGGATCGTTTCTTCTTTAGTGCTCGATACCGGTCAATCAATTGCAGTCGTTCGGGGTTGGGTCCCCGAAGGTGCAGTTTTCGCAACTCCCGAGCAACAAGTCAGTATCAAGGGTGTATTGCAGCCTAGTGAATCTTTCTATGATTTCGCAGGTGATCAAAAGGGCAAAATTGTGGTGATTGATTCCCAGAAACTATCGGAACTGTGGAATGTTGAGTTACTTGATGGGTTCATCGTTATGCAAGACCAGGAGCCGGTAACAGCAAATGTTCCGGAAGGGGTTCCTCCCACTATTTCGACAGGGGACGTGGCGTTTCCATTGCAGAACTTCTTTTATGCAATCCAATGGTGGATTTTCGCACTCTTCGCTGTGGCGGTCTACGTTCGCTGGCTGGTCGTAGGTAGTAAGTTGCGCACGTGATTCAGGTGATGGGTGAGGCCTTGATCGACATAATCGTTTCGCCGCAGGGGGAAATCGATTCGGTTGTCGGGGGAGGCCCGGTAAACACGGCTCGCACAATTGCACGGCTGGGTTCGGAAGTTTCTTTTCTTGGTGGAATCTCCCAAGATGCACTTGGGAAGCGAATCAGGCGTCTACTTGACTCTGACAGTGTTAATTGCGCAATCGAGCAGGACTGCGTTGCCCCAACCACATTGGCCATCGCCTCTTTAGATGAAAGTGGAGCAGCGTCCTATCAATTCTTGATTCACGGAACTTCATCGCTTTCGGTTAGCCCTGAAATCGCGCTCACAGCTGTTAACCCAACTGCGGCCGCGGTCCATATTGGAACTCTGGCACTAATTTTTGAACCTTTATCCCGCGCAACCCGCGCGGTCGTAGCGGGAATGGGTGAAGATCAATTATTAATGATGGATCCGAATGCTCGACCTAGTGTCATGGATGACCCAACGGAGTTTTGGGAGACATTTAATACTTCCCTTGACCGCGCCGATGTGATTAAGGTCAGCGGCGAGGATTTGGATTACATGTTTCCGAGCCTTGCTAACGTTGACGCGGCAAAGAAGATCCACGAACGATCCAGTGCAGTTGTGTTGTTCACCGACGGATCTAAAAGTGTTCACGTATTCACCGAAGGTGTGCAATTCCACTGCGATGTTCCCAATGTCGAGGTAGTGGACACGGTGGGAGCTGGTGATTCATTCAGCGGTGGCTTCCTTTCCTATTGGGATACTCGCAACTGGACTCGCCGAGACACACAAGATGTTGAGAAAATCCGTAGTGCAGTCCAATTTGGGATTGCAGTTGCTGCAATCACTTGCCAACGTGCAGGTGCCACGCCACCGTTCGCACATGAACTCGGCTGAACGTAGGCTTCGTTCATGAACAAAATTCCAACGGCGCTGCTGGCATTTCGGATCATGGCGTGGGTCACGGGAGTTGTTTTGGCTGTTGCCTCAGTATGGGCGCTCTACGGTTACGTGCTCCTGAACTACGGAACCCAAGGTGGCAAGCCACTTCTCTACAGTATTTTGTGGGTTGCTCACGGCTGGTTGTATTTCGCCTATCTCATCGCCGCGGTTAACCTGGCATTTCTTTTGCGGTTCCCAATTTTTAGGACCCTGGCACTTCTCCTTGCCGGGACGATTCCATTTGCGTCTTTTTATGCGGATTTTGTTATGCACCGTTACGTTGGCTCGCTACCTGTTAAGCGAGCTCCCACTCAATAGGGGCGATACCCGCCTGGATCAGCAGATCATTAGCCCGACTAAATGGCTTACTTCCCCAAAATCCTCGGTGCGCTGAAAGGGGGCTGGGATGCGGACTGGAAATCACACCGCGCCGATCAAAATCTGCGCCGCACTCTTGGGCGGCCTTCCCCCACAAGATTGCCACTGGTGCGCCACGGGTTCTATTTTTTAAGGCACGCAGTGCAGCGCCGGTTACTTGCTCCCACCCTTTCCCGCGGTGACTGCCCGCCACCCCACTTTGCACCGTCAGTACCGAGTTCAACAGTAAAACCCCTTGCTGCGACCAGGGGGTGAGATCCCCGCTTGTGGGAGCATCCACACCAAGATCGCTCTGCATCTCACTGAAAATATTCGACAAACTGCGCGGTAGTGCAACGCCGGGTGCGACCGAAAAGGCAAGACCAACGCTGTGACCGGGGGTTGGATACGGGTCCTGTCCAAGAATCACTACTTTGACCTGATCCAAGGGTTGGGCAAAAGCTCGCAGGACATTTTCAGGAGCCGGGAGCCAATTGCGGCCACTTTCGGTCTCGGCATCGAGGAAACGCCTGATTGAGGTAATCCCTTCAGGCAAAGTGTCAAATGCTGGCAGCCAACTCGGGTGCGCGACACTCTCGATGGGGGGAAGCATCCCCACAGATTAGATGACGCACACAAGCTTCGGCTACCCGTGCCAAAGTGTGCATTGGGTATTACAGTGGAGTACATGATCTGGTTTTGGGGCTTAACCGCGGGCATTGCCCTGGGCCTTGAGTTTGCCACGACGACTTTCTACTTTGGGCTGCTTGCCGTTGGTGCGCTCGGTGGCCTTGCTACGGCAGCAGTGGGCGCTCCGGGAATTATTCAGGTTCTCGTGGCCGCAGCCATTACGCTATTGGGCGTTGTCGTGATCCGCCCATTGGCCCTCAAGAGATTCGCCAGAGTTCCCATCGGTGCTCGCACCGGTGTCGACGCGCTCCCCGGCGCTGAAGCGTTGACCCTCAGGAGTGTCACAATGCATGAAGGACAGGTCAAGCTTAGGGGTGAAACGTGGAGTGCCCGACTCGATCCTGATCTCGCACTCGAGCCCATTGAACCCAATTCACGGGTGTGTGTTTCTCGAATTGATGGCGCGACCGCGCTAATTTTCCCACTCGACTGAAAACAATTAAGGAGTTATCATGGATCTGGCCGGCCTAATTTTAGGGTCCCTTGCGGCACTTGCCGTATTACTGCTCATGCTTACACGAACACTGGTAATTGTAAATCAAGCCAGCACAGCAATTGTTGAGCGACTCGGCCGATTCCAACGAACGCTGACACCGGGTCTCACAATTCTTATTCCGTTCGTCGATCGGATTCGTGAGCGAGTAGACATGCGGGAGCAGGTTGCATCTTTCCCACCACAACCGGTAATCACTGAAGACAACTTGGTAGTTTCTATTGACTCGGTGGTGTACTTCCAGGTTACCGACCCTAAAGCGGCTATCTACGAGATTTCGAGTTTCCTGCTGGGAATTGAGCAACTCACGGTGACCACACTGCGGAATGTGATCGGTTCCATGGACCTTGAGAAAACCTTGACTTCCCGTGATCAAATTAATGGTCAGCTACGCGGGGTTCTCGACGAAGCAACCGGCAAGTGGGGTATCCGGGTCAACCGAGTTGAGCTCAAGGCAATTGACCCACCTATGTCGGTACAAGAATCGATGGAGAAGCAACTCAAAGCTGAGCGGGAGCGCCGCGCCGCCATTTTGATTGCAGAAGGGGCAAAGCAGAGTGCGATTCTTACGGCGGAGGGTGAAAAGCAAAGTGCAATTCTCAAGGCCCAAGGCTTTGCTGAATCTGAGGTTGTTCGAGCAAAGGCGGAGGCACAAGCCCAAGTAGTGAGGGCTGAAGGCGAGGCTGCTGCGCTGGAGAAGGTCTACGGAGCGATCCACGAGGCCAACCCCTCTGCTGCGGCTCTGGCTCACCGCTACTTAGAAACTCTTCCAGAGATTGCACAGGGAGATGCTAATAAAGTGTGGGTGATCCCCAGTGAACTCACCGGAGCAATGGAAGTGTTGAAAAAAGGATTCGTTAAAGAATAATTAGCAATGCAATGGCAATTGCGATGCCAGAGGCGATAATGACCTTGCTGAGTACCCGATGAGACTTGGGCTCCCTGACGCTCGTTTTTTGATTGGCTAGTTCACCCAAGGTGATATTTCGATCTATCGCTTCATCGTATTCTTTTTTTGCTTTTTCAAACATGTGACTCCTTCGCTGCTGGGTATCCTTGCATATCCCGTTTAGGAAATGTCAGTTACGCTAGAGCATATGAATCGACTGTCCCACTCCACTTCGCCATACCTGTTGCAGCATGCAGATAATCCGGTCGATTGGTGGGAGTGGTCGGAAGAAGCTTTCGAACAAGCGCGTACAAGTGACGTCCCTATTTTCCTCAGTATTGGGTATTCAGCGTGCCATTGGTGCCATGTCATGGCCCATGAGTCATTCGAGAATCCAGAGGTGGCGAAATTTCTCAACGAGAATTTTGTCAATATCAAGGTGGATCGTGAAGAGCGTCCTGACATTGATTCGATCTATATGGAAGCGACGGTTGCTATGACCGGTCACGGGGGTTGGCCCATGTCAGTATTTATTGACCACGAAGGACGGCCGTTTTATACCGGCACCTATTTCCCGCCGACCCCGCACCATGGGCTTCCTAGCTTTGGGCAATTAATCCAATCAATTTCTGATACTTGGGTTGAGCGAAAGCAAGATATTTTGCAGGCAGGTGAACGGATCATTAGCGCGCTAGAGAATCGGACCCAAGAATTTGATGCGACTGATTTGGCGGCACTGGATGACGAGCAGTATTTGGAGTATTTGCGTGGCGCAGTCAACGGATTACAGGAATCATTTGATGGCGAGAACGCAGGATTTGGTGGCGCCCCGAAATTCCCGCCATCCATGGTGCTCGAGTTTCTGTTACGCATGACCTCTGATACCCGGGTGGGTCAACAGGCCGGGTTCATGGCATTCGCATCCCTTGAGAGGATGGCTCGTGGAGGAATGTACGACCAAATCGGCGGAGGGTTTGCTCGCTACAGCGTCGATGAGGCTTGGGTTGTTCCACATTTTGAAAAAATGTTGTACGACAACGCACTGCTCATTCGGGCTTATGCCCACTGGTGGCGTCTCACCGGAAACCCACTTGCGGAGCGGGTGGTTCGGGAAAGCATTGAGTTCCTCCTGCGTGAGATGCGCACGCCTCAGGGTGCTTTTGCCTCTGCCCTTGATGCGGACAGCGAAGGTGAAGAAGGAAAGTTTTATGCCTGGACACCGAGCCAAATTGCGGAAGTTGTTGGTGCCGAATTCGCAGATACGGCGTGTGAACTTTTTGAAGTCACCGCAGCGGGAACCTTCGAGTACGGGAAGTCAACATTGCAGTTGCTCACTGATCCGCAGGACCCGAACTTGTGGTCCCGGGTTCGGCAGGAGTTATTCCAAGCGCGAAGCAAGCGGATCCGACCCGGACAAGACGACAAAGTAGTTGCCGCATGGAACGGATTAACTATTTCAGCGTTGGCGGAGGCGGGATCGATTTTTGATGAACCCGAATGGATCCAAGCGGCAGAAGCTGCCGCCGACTGTGTAATCAGTGTTCATCTGGGAGCCGGCCCGAGCCCGATCAGCCTGTCGCGAACTTCGCGGAATGGCGTCCCTGGCAAGAATTCGGGGGTACTTGATGACTACGCCAACATGGCAGAGGGACTATTGACACTTTATGAGGTAACCGGGGAGCCAGAATGGCTGAGTCTGGCTCGTAACTTGATGGACACCGCCCTTGAGTCGTTCGACGACGGTAACGGCGGTTTCTTCGATACTGCGCAAGATTCTGAAAAACTGATTCGTAGGCCGCGTGACTTCGCAGACAATGCGGAACCATCAGGTTGGTTTTCCATGGCGAATCTCCTGGTTCGCTTCAGCGCACTTGCTCCGAGTGATTTCCTACAATTGAGAACTAGGGCTGAGCAGGCTCTGGGAGTAGTTCCCCAGTTCGCACTTAGATCTCCAAGGGCAGTGGGTTGGGGTCTGGTAGCCATGTGGTCGCTGGCCCAGGGTCCTTGGGAGGTCGCGGTGAGTGGCCCCGAAAGCGCCAAGTTTGCTCGACTGGCATTGCTCTCACCCTTATGCCCGGAAATCCGTTGGTTGCAAGGCGAAGCAGACCACGCTCAAGTCTGTAGATTCACGATCTGTGAGCTTCCTACGAGCGACCCCAAGGAACTGGGCGAATTTATTGGCCTAAGACCACATCTGCGACATCTGATTGCCGCAGAGGAGTAACCTCAGGGGTCGGTAGGGCAGCGGTACTCTCAAGGATGAAAGGGCTGGGTGAAGGTGGGTCTCAAAGATCTCGTCTACGGCGTCTATGAACGCAATCTGGCAGCCCAAGTCCCGGCAAATCGAATTCCACGGCATGTGGGTGTGATCCTTGATGGGAATCGTCGGTGGGCCAGCGCTCAAGGCTCATCTTCGGCACATGGGCATGCGGCCGGTGCTGCCAAGATCGTTGATTTCCTTGGCTGGTGCGACGAGTTAGGGGTCGAAGTTGTCACTTTGTGGCTGCTCTCAACCGATAATTTGAGTCGGCCTGAAGTTGAGCTTGAGAAGTTAATGACGATTATTGAATCAACTGTGAGCAATCTGGTTACCGAAGGTCGTTGGCGGATTCATCCGGTGGGTGCACTTGATCTACTGCCGGCACACACGGCAAATCTTCTGAAGGAATCCGCGGAGGCAACTGCTGAGATTGATGGGTCACTTGTCAACGTTGCGGTGGGATATGGCGGGCGTCGTGAGGTGGTCGACGCGGTGCGATCCCTACTTGCTGACCATGCAAGTCAAGGAACGAGTCTTGACGAACTGGCCCAGCTGATCGACGTTGACCACATTGCTGAACACCTTTACACAAAAGGTCAACCGGATCCTGATCTAGTGATCCGCACATCCGGTGAGCAGCGATTGTCAGGGTTTCTTCTGTGGCAAAGCGCCCACTCGGAGTTTTATTTCTGTGAAGCTTTTTGGCCAGACTTCAGGCGGATTGATTTCCTGCGAGCAGTTCGGGCGTACGCGGAACGCAATCGTCGTTTCGGCACGTGAACGCTCCTGCAGAACAGGTCATGAATCCGAACGCGGATTCAGCGCTTCGTCGTCCTTACGCCCTGGTTTTGACATTGGCGGCCATCGCGGGAGCAATGGATGCACTTGATTTTCGAGTGTACGGAGTTTTTACTGCCAACCAGGCGGGAAACTTGGTGTTGCTGTGGGAGCGCATGCAGGATAATCCAGGTGAGGCGACGCTTTCTCTTTTTTCCTTGGCGGGGTGCGCAATCGGTGTCATGATTGTGATTGTCTTGCGATTTAGATTTGCATTCTTTGTCACACCTTCAGGCTCACGCGCCCTGCTCTACATGGCTGCGGTGTTTCTTGCCGTGACTGCCTTTGCGGGGGTGAGTCTTACTGAACCGATCAAGGGTGTTGAAAATGGCAAGTTCCCAATTGGCTCGTCGTCGTGGTGGGCGGGTGCGGTCTCGGTGGGATCTTCAGCCATGGCCTTGGCGGTTCTGGGAACGATTTTCGTCATGGTGGGGAGATACAAGGCCAATGTGATTTCAAGTACGGGCCCCTTCATCGATTCAATTCGCTTCGCGGTTGCTGGCCTAATGGATCGAACCGGTAACTGGGCCCCGGCATTGAAAGCCGTGGTTGCTTTCCCTGTTGCTTGGTCACTGGGAGCCGCCATTGCCTCATTTGTTCCACTGAATCGCGGGATATTGGCAACTTTCTGCGCGCTTGTTGTGTGCCTGGCTGCCTTTTTGTCACGGCGGG
>DEZY01000156.1:26179-26590 GCA_002365735.1 Actinobacteria bacterium UBA3120 | reverse complement strand
CTTGCCTTTTTGTCACGGCGGGTCGGTGATAGCTAGCTAGGAATCGGGCTTGGCTTTTAACTATTTGCCGGCTCGACCGGCTCCCGAAACGCGTGCTAGCCGGCTAAACCAGTAGATAGTGACATAGATCACATTATTTACTTGGAGCGGACCCCTGATACGGATTGTCCACAAGAGCACCTTGTGGCTTAATAGTGGGGCCGAAGATCTAAATGCACAGTTATAAATGAGATTCTTTGCGGCACGGTTGAGGTGACATGATGAGTGAAGAAAGGCGCGTGTGCGAAAGATCGGAAGTTTTGGCAAAAGCGCGGTCCTTGCGACCGTGATTCTCGCCTTGATGCTTCCCACCACTTCTGCACTGGCCGAAGAGGCGGCACCGGTACCGGCCGCTGAGCCAACCGCTGAGCC
>DEZY01000156.1:23805-26086 GCA_002365735.1 Actinobacteria bacterium UBA3120 | reverse complement strand
CCGCTGAGCCAACCGCTGAGCCAACCGCTGAGCCAACCGTGGTGGACGGGGATGCTGCGATCCCAGCCGGAGATGAAGGCAACAATCCGGCCGCCGATTCCGCAGTCAGCCGTCAGGTTCGAATCGCCGCAGAGACGGCACACGCATTTGGCTCCCCCAAATCAAATGACCGGATCGGATATGAACCAAGTCTTTATCAAGGCAAGTGGCACATGCCCAAACGCGAGAAATTACGCAAATGTATCTCCAAATCTGAATCCCACCATCACTACAAAGCCGGTAGGGGCAGTTACTACCGTGGCGCCTATCAGTTCTCAAAGAGCCTCGCTCGCGGCGTGACGTGGATGATGCAGTCGGAGGTTAAAAAGGAAATGGGCGAGGCCGGAGTGAGCCTGGTCAAAAAATTACGCAAAAAGCCCATGAATAAATGGAATCGCTACTGGCAGGACCGAGCATTTTGGACCATTTGGGCAAAAGGGAAGGGCAAGCACCATTGGCCCACAAGGAAAAGCTGCTGACGACCTAGTCTGATAAACGCTACTTGGGCGGTCCCACCGGAATGTTGGTGGCAATCGGGCGCAGAGTCTCGGCAAAGAAATCATTGCCTTTGTCGTCAACCACTACAAATGCCGGGAAGTCAACAACGTCAATCTTCCAGACGGCCTCCATGCCGAGTTCGGGAAAATCGAGGACTTCAACTTTCTTAATATTATCCTGGGCCAGTTTTGCTGCCGGGCCACCGATGGAACCTAAGTAAAAGCCGCCGTTTTCTTTGCACGCGCGGGTGACTTCCGCACCACGATTCCCCTTTGCCAACATGACCATTGAGCCCCCCGCCTTTTGGAACTGATCAACATAAGAATCCATACGGCCCGCGGTCGTCGGGCCAAATGATCCAGATGCCATGCCAGTGGGAGTTTTTGCAGGCCCCGCGTAGTACACCGCATGATTTTTGAGATAACTGGGTATCGGTTCCCCACGATCAAGCATCGCTTTGATCCGGGCGTGTGCGAGATCGCGCGCGACAACGAGTGATCCGGTGAGTGAGACGCGAGTACGAATGGGAAGCTTGCTCAGTTCTTCTCTGATCTGGTTCATGGGCGCATTGAGATTAATATGCACCGTCGTGTCATCAAGGTGTGAGTCCTCAACTTCGGGCAAGAAATGAGCTGGTTCCGTCTCAAGTTGCTCAAGGAACACTCCTTCGGGCGTAATTTTTGCTTTCGCTTGCCGGTCAGCCGAGCAAGAAACAGCGATCGCTACCGGGCACGAAGCGCCGTGCCGAGGCAATCGAATAACTCGAACGTCGTGGCAGAAATATTTGCCACCGAACTGGGCTCCAATTCCGAATTCCTGGGTTTGCAGGAAAACCTCATGTTCCATTTCTAGATCGCGGTAGCCGTGGCCATCGGGTGAGCCGTGAACGGGCAGGCCATCCAAGTAATGGGCAGAGGCGAGCTTCGCGGTTTTAAGAGCGTACTCGGCACTAGTTCCTCCGACGACGATTGCCAGGTGGTAAGGCGGGCAGGCAGCAGTTCCGATGGCACGCAGTTTTTCATCGAGAAATGATCTGAACTTTGCCGGGTTCAGTAGAGCCGCGGTCTCTTGATAGAGGAAACTCTTATTGGCGCTGCCTCCACCTTTAGCCATAAAGAGGAATTCATAGGACTGGTTCTTGTGAGGATCGGAATACAACTCGATTTGCGCCGGCAGATTGGTACCGGTATTACGTTCCTCCCACATATTTATGGGAGAGAGCTGGGAATAGCGCAGGTTGAGTTTGGCAAATGCATCAAACACCCCGCGTGAAATGTCCGCACTGTCTTGGCCGGCCGTTAGGACGCGCTGGCCGCGCTTGCCCATAATAATCGCCGTCCCCGTGTCTTGGCACATCGGCAGGACACCCCCGGCGGCAATATTTGCATTTTTGAGCAGGTCGAGGGCGACAAAGCGATCATTCGGACTAGATTGTGGGTCATCGAGAATTTTTTTCAGTTGGGCAAGATGGTCACTGCGCAGTAAATGCGAGATGTCCTGCATGGCGGCAAACGTTAATGCCGTCAGCGCACTGGATTCAACGCGGAGGAACTCTTGCTCCCCCAGGCGCTCAACACTCACGCCTTCGGTCGTGAGAAGGCGATACTGGGTTGAGTCAGCACCAAGCGGCAACTGGTCGATGTAGACGAATTCGCTCACGGGAACAGCCTAGGCCGGTGGGTCCTGCCGAGCTCTCGCAGGCATTGGAATCAACGGTTCACAGTTGAGTGTTCACGGTTGAGTG
>DEZY01000156.1:10654-23745 GCA_002365735.1 Actinobacteria bacterium UBA3120 | reverse complement strand
GGTTGAGTGTTCACGGTTGAGTACTGGGAGTTAGGCGCGTAATGGTGCTCGCTTTTGATTTCGCGGATTGTCTTGCTCGCGCTCCGCATTACAATTGAATTCGTGGTGGGGCCTTGGGGGCTGTATCGAACCCCTTGCAGCAGTTCACCGTCAGTAATCCCGGTTGCGCAGAAGAAATTGTTGTTCCCAGAGACGAGATCTCGGGTACCAAGAATTCTGCTCAGGTCATGCCCAGCATTAATTGCCTTATCGCGCTCTTGATCATTGGTCGGCCAGAGTTTTCCTTGGATTTCCCCACCGAGGGCGGTCATCGCGCAAGCAGCAATGATTCCTTCGGGCGTCCCGCCGATCCCCATGAGGACGTCAATGCCGGTATCGGGTCGCGCAGCCATCACCGCACCGGCAACGTCACCATCAACTATAAATTTAATGCGAGCACCGGCTTCGCGGATCTCACGAGCGAGACCTTCGTGCCGTGGTCGATCTAATAGACACACGGTCAGCTCAGAAATCGACTCACCTTTCGCTTTGGCAATCTTGTCGAGGTTCCAAGCGGTAGGCGCTTCAATGTCAATTAATCCAGCCGCTTCAGGGCCCACCACCAGTTTTTCCATGTAGAAGACAGCACTCGGGTCGAACATGGTCCCACGTTCGGCGACCGCAATAACCGAGATCGCGTTGGGCATCCCTTTAGCAGCCAGGGTGGTTCCGTCAATGGGGTCCACGGCAACGTCGGCTGCCGCGCCGCTGCCATCGCCGATGCGTTCGCCATTGAACAGCATGGGGGCTTTGTCCTTTTCGCCTTCACCAATGACAACGATTCCGTTCATACTGACCCCACTGACCAGAGTTCGCATGGCATTCACAGCGGCTCCGTCAGCCCCGTTTTTGTCGCCACGCCCCACCCAGCGGGCCGCAGCCATGGCGGCGGCCTCCGTAGCGCGTACTAATTCAAGGGCCAGATTCCGCTCGGGTACCGCTACGCCGCCAACTTGTTCTCCACTCATGGCAGCAGCGTAGTGGTGTTGGGTGAGCAGCGGCAGGCGCAATGATCCATTATGGGGGGGTGAGCACGCCAGTTCCCACCGGAAAGCCAAATGCCCGAATGGGTCAAACCGTGAGTGACATGGTGCGTTCACTCGCTATTGTTTTGGGTGTGATCGGCGCCATAATGCTGGTCACCTGGCGCCCAACCCCTGATCCAGTGCGTGAACTTGATCCGCTCCCCTTACTCGTATTTGCTAATACGCAAGCCGATTTTCCCATTCTTGTCCCTGAAATTGCCGGACTGCGAGCAACAAGCGCTCGTTGGGAGCCAACCAAGTACTCACAAAATGAACCCGTATGGCATGTGGGCTACGTGACAGCAGAAGAGGAATACCTAGAAATCACGCAGTCCGCCGCCTCAAATGAGGAATATCTGATCAATGAAATCGCGGGTATTACAGCTGATGGTGAGAAATCAATAGCCGGTCAGGAATGGTTGGTCTTTGATGGATCTGATTCGCGGGCTCTTGTGCGAGTGACTCCGGATTCGACAACAGTTCTCAGCGGAACCGTCTCTGCGGCAGAGCTTGAGGCTGCAGTAGCCTCATTGGCAACTATTTCTCCGGTGGAGTAATCCGCTCGCTCGCAGTATTGAGCCATTTTTCACACACTTGAGCCAACGCTTCCCCCTTTTCCCAGAGGGCAAGTGACTCTTCGAGGCTTTGCCCCCCGCGTTCAAGTTGTGCGGTAATGCTTGCTAATTCGTCACGTGCTTGTTCGTATCCCAGCTCGTCATCTTTTGCCACGGTAATCCCTCACTCCTTGTTGTCATTTCGTGTTGCCGAAAATTCGCCGACGCTCACTCGAATCTGAACTTCTTGATCGACCGCAACCTGAGCTTGATCACGAATAATTGCGCCTTTTACGCTCTGAACAATCGCGTAGCCACGTTCTAAGGTGGCAGCAGGGGATAGGGCGCGGATCTGTGCGCGAAGGTGCGTGACGGTGGCCAATTCCGCATCAATGCGATGGGTAACCCGCTGGGTCAAGCGATTTCGCAACTCATTTAACTTTAATCTATTTACGTCAAGTGCATTTGAGATTGCCCTCAGATTGCGAGCGCGAAGTTCGGTGAGATTCCTTCGTTCTTCAACGACAGAAGGGACGATCCGTTTGGCAGCGTCGGTGGGCGTGGAAGCGCGCAGGTCCGCAACAAAGTCGAGTAGTGGAGTGTCCTGTTCGTGTCCAATCGCGCTAACGATTGGCGTGCTGGCAATACTTACAGCCCGGATCAAAGCTTCGTTGCTAAATGGCAGCAGGTCTTCCATGCTGCCACCGCCTCGAGCGATGACGATCACGTCGAGTCCAAGAGCATCGAGATCTTGTAATGCTGCGGTGACTTCGCTAACAGCGCTGACTCCCTGGACGGCAACTTCGCGGATCTCAAAGTCAGCCCCCGGCCAGCGTTCCTTCGTGTGTGCAAGCACGTCATGCATTGCATCACTCTGGCGGCCGGTAATGAGACCAATTCGAGTGGGGAGAAAAGGCAGTGGCTTCTTGCGCTCGGGGGCGAAGAGCCCCTCTGCGGCTAACTTCTCTTTTAAGGCAGCCAGCTGGGCGAGTAATTCACCCAGGCCGACCGCTCGAATTTCGCGTGCGACGACTTGCAGTGAACCTTGTTTGGCCCAGAAATCGCACCGGCCAAAAATAATTATTCTCTGCCCCTCGGCTAGGGGTGGGTCCATTGCTCCGATGAGTGCGGAGTTCACCATTATTTTGAGTGAAAACTCAGCATCGGTATCACGCAGAGTGAGGAACTGGACATTGGCGCCAGGTCGGACTCGATACTGGGCGACCTGTCCTTCGATCCAGATGGAACTCAAGCGATTGATGTAGTCGTGCAGCAGGTTGGAGATCACTCGTACCGGCGCCGGTGATTGTTCCGATGTCTGCAAGGTCACCTGCGCAGCCTAAGCGGACAGCGGGTGCTCTACCTAGGATATGGGCCTACGATAGGGGCATGGCTTCAGAAAAAAAAGTGCTTTTAGCTGCCCCCCGTGGATATTGTGCGGGGGTTGACCGGGCTATCCTCACCGTCGAGAAATCCCTTGATCTCTATGGCGCTCCGCTCTATGTTCGCAAAGAGATCGTTCACAACAGGCACGTAGTCCAATCGCTCGAGGATCGCGGCGTAATTTTTGTTGATGAACTCGATGTTGTACCGGAAGGTTCAACGGTTGTTTTTTCTGCCCACGGAGTTGCTCCGAGTGTGCATGAAGAAGCCGCCCAACGCTCCCTTAAGACGATTGACGCAACTTGTCCGCTGGTAACCAAAGTTCACGCTGAAGCAAGGCGTTTTTCCAATGACGGGCTCGACATCATCCTGATTGGGCACGAAGGCCATGAAGAGGTTGAAGGGACCATGGGGGAGGCCCCCAAGTCCATCACCTTGGTCCAGAACCCTGAGGAAGCACGTAATTTGGAAGTTGAAAATCCAGATAAACTCATTTGGCTTTCCCAAACGACTCTCTCGGTCGATGAAACTATCCAAACTGTCAACGTGCTCAAGGAGCGGTTTCCTGAGATGGCGAGTCCACCAAGTGATGATATTTGTTACGCAACCCAGAATCGGCAAACTGCGGTTAAAGTGATGGCTCCAAATTGCGAACTCGTTATTGTGGTCGGTTCGGGTAACTCGTCTAATTCAGTGCGCTTGGTTGAAGTCGCCCTGGATGCTGGGGCGCAAGCTTCTTACCGGGTGGACAGTTTCCGCGAATTGCAAAGCGAGTGGGTTGAAGGCGTGTCTACGATTGGGGTGACCAGTGGAGCATCAGTGCCGGAACTTCTCGTACAAGAAGTTATTGAGTGGTTAGCCGAGCAGGGTTTTAATGACTGTGAGGAAGTGATTACCACTGAAGAGACATTGATGTTTGCCCTTCCACCAGAATTACGACGGGATATTAAAGCAGCTACGTCGCAGTGATTTAGCGAAATGACCGGCGGCGAAAGGCCACCACGCCCAAGGCGATAATCGTGGACCCAATCACCCAGAACCAATTGTTTCCCAAAGTGAAAAACACGGTGACGAACCGATTAATGAGCGAAGTATCGGTCACGTTAATTTGACCAACGGTCATCGCCATGACAAAAAATGCAATGGCGGGCGCGAATATGGCTTGGGAATCGTCTTGTGAGCGAATTGCGAGACTCGCGAAGACTGAGACTACAAGGAGTCCAAACCCAGAGAGTGCCCCAGGTTCGCCACCGAATATGAGAACGTCGACCAGACCAAAAACCAGCGTTACTCCGACTGTGATTCCGTAAATCCAGAGTGCGCTAAGCGCTCCGAAAACGGTACCACGTCGGGATTCGCGAACGCGTTGGGCTTTCGCGGATTCCGGCGCTGGGATCTGTCCGGACCGCTCTGGTGCCGGCGAATGCATGGCAATCGCGCCTTGGCTGGCATGTTCAGATTCAGCCGGCGAATTGACGCGCTCAAGTGTTCGCAATTTACTAGTTCTACTGGTGGGAAGCGCAAGTAACGCCTCTTCATTTCCGTGAACGCCTTGGCTTTTAAAGACACGTCCGGTTTCAGTGGGCTCAGCCACTACAGGTTCAGGAGTGGGCTCTGCTGGGCGAAAGAGCGCCTCATATTCTTCGCCGGGTTGGTCGGTCATAGTAATAGGCTACCTAATCCGATTCTGGGAGTTCGGATGCGAACACTTCTAGGGTTGGAGTCGCCGTGAGCTCGCTCTCGTTTTTGACGCCCCGAACGCCTAGGTCGGTTAATGCCCGACCAGTAGGTCTAAGTCTGGTTTCAATTGAACGCACGGCACCGTTGTAGTGGTTCACGGCAGCCCCGAGTGATTTGCCAAGGCTGGCAAAGTGGGCGAGAACAGTGTCAAGGCGTGTGTACATGTCTTGGGAGAGCCGAACAATGACTTGGGCTTGCTCGACCATGTCACTGTTTTGCCAACCCAGGGAAACCGCGCGCAGTAGTGCAAACAAAGTGGTGGGTGTGGCGGGGACAATGCTGCGACTAAATGCGAAGTCAAGTAGGTCAGGCCGGTGGTTCAGTGCTGCTTCGAGCAATGCCTCGGAGGGAAGAAACATCACCACAAAATCCACCGACTCGCGAACTTCGGAGCTGTACGCCTTTCGGCCAAGCTGCTCGATGTGTCGAATGACGGCCTCAGCGTGTGCATTCATGAGGACTTCAATGTTTTCCTCGGATTGGTTTCCTGCCGTCCGCAGGAATGAATCCATCGGGGTCTTCGCATCAATTAAAATGCACCGGCCATTGGAGAGCATGACTTGTAGGTCCGGTCGCAAACGACCCTCAGCACCGTCAATCGTGTTTTGGTCAAGGAAATGTACCCGGTTAATCATGCCGGCTGCCTCCACTAACCGGGTGAGTTCCATTTCGCCCCACTGCCCGCGGGCACCGGAGCGGCTGAGCACAGAACTGAGCTGCTGGGCTTGGGTCTTAACTTCCGAGACCGAGCGAAGCAAGCTTTCAGACTGATGTGCAAGTGATTGAGTTAACTCGGCGCGCAGCGCCGCCGAAGACTGTGCGGACGAGATTTGCTGGGCTGAGACCGAAGAGGTGATCCGGTCAATTGCATCAGAGAGTGAATTTAACCCTGATTCCAGTTCTGGCACACCCGAGGAGCGATTGCTGCGGGTTCCCAAGAAATATCCACACCCAACACCCAAAAAAACGAGCGCAATTACGACGATAATTAGTCCTACTGATTCCACTCCCCGATACTCGCATGTACGACCGACATTTAGGTTGATTGATGCTCAATCTAGACTCGTGGCTGTGGGATTAACTTTAGGTATCGTCGGCCTGCCCAACGTGGGCAAATCAACCCTATTTAATGCATTGACAAAGAACGATGTCCTTGCCGCGAATTACCCCTTCGCAACTATCGAGCCCAACACGGGCGTGGTCGGCGTGCCCGATTCCAGGCTTAATGACTTAGCCAAAGTGTTCGGTTCTGAGAAGATCATCCCGGCCAGTGTTACGTTCGTTGATATTGCTGGAATTGTGAAAGGCGCATCCGAAGGTGCTGGTCTCGGCAACAAGTTCCTTGCGAATATCCGTGAGTCTGACGCGATCTGTCAGGTTCTGCGCGCTTTCACTGATGACGACGTTGTCCATGTCGAAGGCCGGGTCTCTCCCAAAGAAGATATGGAAACCATCAATACCGAATTAATTTTGGCCGACATGCAAACTCTTGAAAAAGCGATTCCACGACTGGAAAAAGAATTGCGGCTCGATAAATCTAAGGCGATCGTTTTAGAGGCCGCAGAGAAAGCCCAAGAGATTCTCAACAGTGGCAAGACTCTGTTCAGCGCGAGATTTGATTCGGAACCAATTCGTGAACTTTTCTTACTCACAGCCAAGCCATTTGTGTATGTGGTCAACGCAGACGAAGAAGAGCTGTCCAATAGTGATTTCCGGAATGAAATGAAGGAACTCGTCGCTCCCGCTGAGGTAGTGTTCTTGGATGCAAAAATTGAATCTGAATTAGTTGAAATTTCTGATGAAGAAGCGTTGGAACTGCTTCAATCAGTTGGGCAAACCGAATCTGGTCTTAACGCGTTAGCCCGGGTGGGCTTTGATGCTCTCGGACTTCAGACCTATCTCACGGCAGGGCCAAAAGAGGCGCGTGCCTGGACGATTCCTCGCAATGCAACCGCCCCCGAAGCTGCTGGTGTCATCCATACTGACTTCCAAAAGGGCTTTATTAAAGCTGAAGTTGTATCTTTTGACGACCTGATGGGCGCCGGTTCTATGAGTGAGGCAAAGTCACGTGGCAAAGTTCGCATGGAAGGCAAGGACTACATCATGGCCGATGGCGACGTGGTGGAGTTCCGCTTCAACGTGTAAACATCGGTCTGTTTGTCCGTTAGGCGTCAAATAAACCTTCACTGAGATATTTGATCCCGGTGTCACAGGCAACTGCGACCACGGTGTCGTTTGGTCCCAGTTCCTGAGCAATTGCAATTGCGCCGGCTACGTTCATACCGGTGGACGTTCCGGCAAATATTCCCTCTTTACGGGCAAGTTCGCGGGAGGTTTCCCGAGCTGTTTCCTCGTCAATTGTCATGACCCGGTCGTAATTTTTTGGGTCAAGTTGTGCGGGGACGAAGCCCAATCCGACGCCTTCAACCCGATGGGATCCCTTTACGCCACTGCTAAGAATCGGAGAAGACGCGGGTTCAAGTGCAATCAATTCAACCTGAGCCCCAGCTTTGCGAAAGGCTTGCGACGCCCCCATTAATGTGCCTGCGGTACCCACTGTGTCACACATGGCCGTAATCCCATCTGCGCCGAGCGCCTCGAGGAATTCTGTTCCGAGTTTCTCGAACCCCTTGAGCATGTCAGGGTTGTTCAGTTGATCGGTGTAGAAAGTTCCTGGTTCCTGCGCGATCTCAGCTGCCCGATCCACCATGGCTTGGATCAAGGCTCCGGTGATCCCCCCGTCAAAGGCTTCAATGATTTCCAGTTCGGCACCAAGTGCGCGCATCATGTGGATCTTCTCCCGGGAAAAAGCATCCGAGGTCACCAAGCGAAATCGATACCCTTTTACACTGCAAATTAATGCCAACGCGGTGCCAGTACTTCCTCCGGAGTATTCGACGACGCTCATTCCAGGTGTCAGGTGGCCTCGTTCCTCGGCCCCTTCAATCATTGCCAGAGCCATGCGGTCCTTCTTAGAACCGGTGGGGTTCATGTATTCGAGTTTCAGGTAGATCGCCGCACCGCCGACAGGTGACATTTGCCCGAGATGAATAAGGGGAGTGTTTCCAATTGAATCCAATACGCTACCAAAAACATGGGTGCTCATAGTCCAAGGTTACTCAGCCAATTGGCCCACAAGTTTATCTGGGATTGAAAATTCCCACATGATTTCCGCACCGGTCCCTGGGAGCTCAACAAAACCATTTCGTGCAAGAGCTTTTTGACTCGGGATATTGAGTGGATCAGTTTTGGCACATAGATGCTTTACTCCTCGTGTGCGCGCGATTTCTATTAGACCTGCGATCGCCTCAGTTCCGAGCCCTTTTAGGCGCTGGCTCTCTACCAACTCGTAACCAATCTCTCTTGCATGAATAGCAGCGTCAATGTGCTCGCCCCTAAAGCCAATGCTGCCGATTGCTAGTCCAGTTGATCGTGATCGCAATGCAAAAAGCATGGGGACTTCTTGTGAAGAATCAAGCTGAGCAGTTAACGAAAGGTTCGCAATCATGGTGTCGCCTTTGGTGGGGTAGTCGTCAACCCAGGTCTTACCCTGACGATTGTTATGGGCGATGTCTTCTAGTTCATAATTAAAATCAATGAAGTCCAGCCGAGTTGTCTGGTGGAGTGGTTCAACGACTTCGATACCCACTTCGCGCCACTTGTCGACTGCGGCGTCCGCGTCATGTGAAGCGACGAGAATGAAGTCGGTGTCAAATGTGCTCACAACAAAGATGCCCAGGTGTGCATCGGCGAGAACTTGCGAGATTTGGGCGACGACCCCGGTAAGCGTGAACTCCATAGTTCCGGCCACTTGAAACGCGCACCAATTATCCGAGCGCTCCATGACGCCAACTTTTGGTGCCTCACCGGTAACGCAGACCAGGGAAAGTTCGTCGTAGGTTTTAGTGATCGACCAGAAGTCCGTATCCGCAGGAATTACAGGATTCGGGCCTTCAGAATCGAGTTTGAGCACCGAGTGGGTGCGGGGCTGTCGGATCAAAAGCATGCCGAACTGTAGCGTTTGCCACCCATGTGAAATGAAAATGTGATAAAGGCCTATTCTTCGCAGGTGACTTTACGCTCAGATTTACGCAATGTTGCCATCATTGCCCACGTTGACCATGGCAAAACCACCCTCGTGGATGCCATGCTCTGGCAGTCCGGTGCATTCCGCGAGAACCAGGATGTAAACGAGCGAGTCATGGACTCCATGGATCTTGAGCGCGAAAAAGGGATCACGATTCTGGCCAAGAACACTTCTGTTCGTTACAGCGGTCCATCTGCCCCAGAGGGAATTACCTTTAACATTATTGACACACCGGGTCACGCTGACTTCGGTGGCGAGGTGGAGCGTGGACTGGAAATGGTCGACGGCGTGGTGTTGCTGGTCGATGCTTCAGAGGGCCCCCTCCCACAAACCCGATTCGTCCTGCGTAAGGCACTCCAGAAGAACCTTCCGGTAGTGCTTGTCATTAATAAGGTAGACCGACCAGACTCGCGGATCGCCGAAGTCGTAGACGAAACCTATGAACTCTTTCTTGACCTTGATGCGAATGAAATTCAGATCGACTTTCCCATTGTGTACACCAGCGCGAAAGCGGGTCGTGCTTCCTTAACTCGTACCTCGGACGGTGGGATGCCAGAGGAAGAAAACCTTGAGCCGTTGTTCAAGACTCTCATCGAGACAGTGCCGGCTCCGACTTACACCGAAGGCGCACCACTGCAGGCGCACGTAACCAACCTTGACGCATCCCCATATTTGGGTCGCTTGGCACTGTGCCGCGTTCATCAGGGCACGATCACCAAGGGCCAGCAGGTTGCCTGGATGCAAGGCGATGGAACGACGGTCCGGATGAAGGTTGTTGAACTCCTCATGACCGAGGCATTGAGTCGTGTCCCAGCGGACAGTGCCGGACCTGGTGACATCATCGCGGTCGCCGGTTTCCCCGGAATCACAATTGGCGACACGCTGGCTGACCCGGAGAATCCCGTTGCTTTGCCCGTGATCACTGTTGATGAACCCTCGATTTCCATGACATTCGGAATTAATACATCACCCGTGGCTGGTCGCAGTGGGGGAACGAAGCTGACCGCCAACATGGTCAAAGAGCGTTTGCAGGATGAGACGATCGGTAACGTGTCGATTCGAGTGCTTCCCACGGAACGCCCGGATACGTGGGAAGTACAAGGTCGTGGTGAACTCCAGCTGGCAATTTTGGTTGAAATGATGAAGCGGGAAGGCTTTGAATTAACCGTGGGGAAGCCCCAGGTGGTCACCCGAGTCATTGATGGCAAGCTTCACGAACCGGTTGAGCGCCTCTCGGTTGATATCCCCGAGGACTATTTGGGTGTCGTCACACAGCTGATGGCTCTGCGCAAGGGCCGCATGGAGCAAATGATCAATCACGGAACCGGCTGGGTTCGCATGGACTACCTCGTTCCGGCCCGAGGCTTAATTGGCTTCCGGACCGAATTCCTTACCGAAACCCGCGGAACCGGACTGCTACACCATGTCTTTGACAAATACGAGCCATGGTTTGGTGAATTACGTACCCGCCCAACCGGCGCGCTTGTCGCTGACCGAACCGGACCCACCACGGGATTTGCCTTGGCAAACCTTCAAGAGCGCGGAACCCTGTTTGTTGGGCCAGGCACGGAGGTCTATGAAGGCATGGTCGTGGGAGAGAACTCGCGCAGTGATGATATGGACGTTAACCCCACCAAGGAAAAGAAACTGACCAATATGCGTCAGTCTTCAGCAGACGTCTTGGTTCCTCTCATTCCCCACAAGCAACTCTCACTGGAGCAGGCACTTGAGTTCTGCCGTGAGGACGAATGTGTTGAGGTCGCCCCGGCAGCGGTCCGGATCCGCAAAGTGATCCTTGACGCTGGTGAGCGCCAACGTTCTGGTCGAAAGGCCAAGGCGTAGTAACTACTCCGGTGGCCAGAGTTTTTTCATCACCGCAGGTGTTCATAAAAAAAATCGAGCTCTGTCAACATTAAGTTTTCGGCCACGATCTCTTGTGAGGTCATATGGGTGACACCGGAAAGTGGCAGTACCGAGTGGGTTTTGCCCGCGGCTAGCAGTGCGCTTGAGAGCTGAAGTGAATGTGCCACGAGAACGTTGTCGTCGGCGAGACCATGAATAATTAGGAGGGGTCGTTCCAATTTGTGCGCCCGGGTTAACAGTGAAGCTTCCTGATAACCCCCGAGGTTTTCAGCGGGCAAACCGAGATAGCGCTCGGTGTAAGCAGTGTCATAGAGCGCCCAGTCGGTAACCGGAGCGCCGGCAATGCCCACGTGGAAGATGTCTGGTCGTTCAATTATTGCCAGTGCCGCCAGGTATCCACCGAATGACCAACCATGAATACCCACGCGGGTGAGATCAAGATCCGGGTGTGCGGCACCGAGCTCGGTTAATGCCTCTACTTGGTCGTGAACGACTTTTTTCGCCAAGTCGGTCGCAATGCTGTACTCAAAATCCGGTCCGTGCCCAGGAGTTCCGCGATTGTCAGTGACGATCACCGCAAAACCTTGGTTGGCGAGCCACTGGTCTGAGCAAAAAGAGAGACCCGATGCGACTACTCGTGCGTGGTGCGGGCCGCCATAGGGGGCGCAGATCACTGGGACTTTGGTTCCCTGCCGGTGATTCTCCGGCCAAATAATTGCGCTCTTGAGATTGTGTTGACCCGTGGCTACGACGGTGACGGTGGGAGTCACGACGGGTGATTCCGCATTGTTGGTAAAGACATGTTCGGGTGTCCCAAGGTCGTTGACATTGTAAAGCGAGTACGTGGCTTTGGTATGCTCGAAATCGGTGTGGGCTAATAGGAGGAGGTCACCTTTGCGCACTCCAGAGTTCACAGACTGGACTTTTTTGGGGGCGGAAAGTTGCCCTTTTCCTAGCGAGTAAATGTGTTGATTGGTGGTCTCACTTTGCGCGACGTAAGTGATGTCGCCGTCGAACATCAGCACGCCCCCGACCTGAAGGCCTTTCGGGCTCACTGCTTCTCCATCAACACAGAGACGAAATAAGTTGTCGAGTGGGCGGATCTCAATGAGTTGATCGGCGTCATTGAGTGTTGGTACTCCATGGGCGACCGTGTGCCATGGCCCTTCATTCCTGATCTGAATTGATGTTGGTGTTAATTCGTTTAATCGAAATATCTCCAGGCTTTGTTGATTCCGCGACAGCACACTGAAAGTAGGCGCGGAGCCTCGTGGGTTCACAGTCACCAGATAGGGATGCGTGTTTTTGTCCCACAGAATTTCATTAATATCACCGGCGAGCGTGACGCGATGCAGTGAGACTTCCGCATTGGGTGTTCCCGCGAATGGGTAACGGTGTTCACGCGCTGGCTTGAGCGGGTGTGCCGGATCCGTGATCCACGCGAGGTCGACCGGCGTTTCATCAACCCGCTCTACAAGTAGGCTCCTTGAGTCTGACGCCCACCAGTAGCCGCGGACGCGCTCGAATTCTTCGGCTGCTGCAAAATCGGCGAGTCCCCAGAATACGTTTTCCTCGGCTTCTGCCGGACCGCAAAGTCGAGTCACCTGTTGAGAGTGAGTGCCAACGGTGAACAGCGACTCGGCGTGAACAAATGCGATGTGGCCCCCGTCGGGGCTGAGTCTTGGGTCGATGCACCCGCCACCGGTATCAATGGCCGTTGGGAGCGCCACGGCCTCACCGAATCTTTGTGGCAAGCTGTGCACGAAGAGTTTCCCATCGAGGGCATAAGTAATTTTCGTGAATTCTTGGTCGGTTGAATAGGCGGTTACCCCTTGAGTTACTTCTCTCATCCGCTCCCTGCGAGCAAGCTCCTCGGCCGGGATCTCCCCACCCATCGATAGCGATGCTGATTCGACCAGGCATCGTTCAACCCATCCGGAGTCTGTTTTTTCAGCCAACCAAATATCGGTAGTAGGGGCCCGGCCGCTCGCTGTTCGTAGGAACAGGATCAGGTCGCCGCTAGGTTTAATGGAGAAGTTTCGAGGCACTCCGAGGCGGAAACTGCGGGTTGCTGCCTTCTGCCGGGGAAATGATTCACTCATGTGCGAATCATGCCCTAGTTCATGTGGCCGGTAACCTAGCCCGGTGACTTCTGATGCGCGACTTTTGATTGTCCATGCCCACCCTGACGACGAGTCAATTGGCACGGGGGCAACTATGGCGAAATATGTTGCCGAGGGCGCCTCGGTGACCTTGGTGACCTGCACCCTTGGTGAAGAGGGAGAAGTCCTCATCCCCGAGTTAGCGCACTTGGCAGCTGATCACGATGATTTGCTGGGGGAGCATCGGATCGCTGAGCTGACCGAGGCCATGGCGATCTTGGGAGTTACTGACTTCCGG
>DEZY01000156.1:9334-10419 GCA_002365735.1 Actinobacteria bacterium UBA3120 | reverse complement strand
GGAGTTACTGACTTCCGGTTTTTGGGAGGCGCCGGAAAATATCGCGACTCCGGCATGATGGGTGTTGAGAGCAACGAGCGCGTTGATTGTTTCTGGAATGCCGATCTGCTGGAAGCCGCCACCGATTTAGTAGCGATTATTCGTGAGGTTCGGCCACAAGTCATCGCGACCTACGACGACTTCGGTGGATACGGTCACCCTGATCACATCCAGGCGCACCGGGTTACTACCTATGCAATTGCACTGGCCGAGAGCCCAAGCTTTAAACCGGAACTGGGTGAGGCTTGGTCAGTGGCCAAGGTTTATTGGACCGCGTTTCCCAAGAGTCGCATTGCGAAAGGAATCGCCAAGCTCAAAGAGATTGGTGACGAAAGTGAGTTTGCATCGATGGATCCGGATGACATCCCGTTTGCGGTTGACGACTCGGTGATCACGACGGTGATTGACGGAGCGGCTTTCACTCAGGCAAAATTTGCGGCACTTACCGCCCACAAAACGCAGGTGACGACCGATAGTGGATTCTTTGCGCTGTCGAATAACTTGGGGCTTGAAATTTTTAGCGAGGAGCACTTTCGTTTAGTTCGTGGAAAAATGCCCAGATCAGGTCAGGAAAGCGACTTATTCGAGGGCGTCAATCTTGTCTGAGCCGATTCGTCGCAGCCTGCTATTGGTGGGGTTCGTCGTGATGGGGTTCGCCATCGGGATTGCCGGCGCATTCATTCAGGCACATCGGTCGATCTTCTCCACTAGTGATTTTGTGGTGATTGTGCCGTGGGGCACGGCCCTGCTACTGGTCGTAATTGTGATGGTGACCCGGCTGGCCACCCTCGCCACGGGGACCCGCTGGGCTGGTTGGCTGTTCTTCACAGGATGGCTGGCGGCGACAGTACTGCTGGCGGCGGACTCGCCATCGGGTGATCTGGCGATCAGTTCGGGAGCCCGCCAAGTGGTGTATCTTTTTGGCGGAATTGTTCTGGGCGCCACTGCTGCCACACTTCCCGTTGATTTTTCGGTGCGAAAGGGAACCAATCGACTCCCACGGCCGTCAGTTCCCTTGGAGTAATCAGGTGATTTGAAGGCATGTC
>DEZY01000156.1:0-9188 GCA_002365735.1 Actinobacteria bacterium UBA3120 | reverse complement strand
AGGTAATCAGGTGATTTGAGGCATGTCGCTTCAGATTCATCTGGCGGCAGTGCTTACCATTGGGGTCTAGTCCAATGGGTTGCAAGTAAAACCTTGATGTCAACAGTTGTGGAGATAAGTTGTGAGTGAGCATCAGCAGATGCCCGCATTCTCAAAGCGCAATCTCTTGTGGGTTGGGGCTGGAATCGGGGCTTTGTTCGCTCTTTTTCTTGGCATGTACGCCGCGACCAATGACGGGGTACGGCCAGGAACTACCGTCTCTGGTGTCGCGATTGGTGGCATGAGCACTGACCGGGCAGTGGGCGTGCTCGAAGAGGGCCTGGGCACTGCCCTAAACCGAAAAATTGAAATTTCAGCCGGTGATCAATTTTTTCAAGTCCGTCCCCGGGCTGCCGGAATCACCCTTGATGCCGCAGCAACTGTTGAGCAGGCCACTGCGCGTGGCTTTAATCCCTTTAGCGTGGTCACGGATTTAATCGGTTCGCGAGATATTGAACCGATAATTTTGATTGATCAGGATTTACTTTCACAATCGGTAGACTCAATCGCGGACGCTGTGAGCGTGAAACCGATTGAACCGAAACTTTCCGTGACCCAAAAAAAGATTTCACTAACCCAAGGCAGTGATGGCCTGGAGGTTGACCGTGTGGAGCTGGGTACCCAAATTATAGCGGCGGTTCCCGAGCCCAGATCAATGATTGAAGCACCGCTAAAAGTTACGCCACCGAGAGTCTCTGCAGCAGATGCAATTAGCGCAGAGACTTTAGCCAAGCAAGCGGTTGCCAATCCAGTAAACGTCGTGGTCGAAGACGTTAAAGCTGTCATTGACCCAAAAACTATTGCCCAGGCGCTTTCTTTTACGATTCAGGGCAATCAACTTTCCCCAGAACTTGACGGCGCTTTACTTCATGCATCAATTGCCAATAAACTTAAGCGGGCGGAAACACCGGGACGCGACGCCAGTTTCGTAATTGACAATGGGAAACCAGTTGTAGTGCCTTCTGTCGTGGGTAAAGGTGTCTCAGATGCGGAGCTGGCAACTTCTGTGCTGGGGATTCTCTCCGCCCCAGGCAGTGATCGAAGCGTTTCCGTTGCGCTGGGAACACGCGATCCCGAGATGACCACCTTAGAGGCACAGCAGCTCGGTATTAATGAGAAGCTTTCGAGCTTTACTCAAGATTTTATCTATGCTCCTTACCGCGTTACCAATATTGGGCAGTCGGCAGAGTACGTAAACAACACAATCTTGATGCCAGGGGAAATGTTTTCGATGAATGACACGATTAGTGAACGCACTGTTGAAAATGGGTACACGGTCGGGACAATTATTGGCCCCGGTGGCGTTTTCGAAGATGCTCTCGGTGGAGGCGTATCTGCGGCGACAACGGCCGTGTGGACAGCAGCTTTCTTTGCAGGCATGGAACGGACCGACACTCGAGCTCATTCGCTCTACATTTCCCGTTACCAACCGGGCTTGGAAGCAACCGTGGCATGGGGAATTTTCGACATGAAATTCACAAATAAGTTATCCCGCGCTGTGTTGATCAAAACGAAAATGACAAACAGCTCAATGAAAGTTACCTTCTGGGGAACCAAGGAGTACGACTCGATTGAAGCAGAATTTGGGGAACGGGTTAATCTCAAAGAACCTAAGAAAATTATTCAGAGGAACAAGAAATGTAGATCCCAGTCGGGTATTGAAGGTTTCACCATTACCGTTGATCGAGTTTTCATCAAAGATGGACAAGAAGTAGAGCGCGAGCCCATGACGACGGTCTACAACGCGGGCCCCAATGTTGTGTGTAAGAAGAAGAAGAAAGAGCCTAAACCAGAAGTACTTGAGCCTTCGGGTGTCGAGTTTGGTAACGACACCCCAAGTCCCGCAGAGGGGGAGAGCGTTTCTGCAGCCAACACACCTGAGAAACCAGAAAACTAGGTTTTATTGGTTTCGAGTTGTGACCCTTCGCTGGTATCAACAACGGTGAACCCACGCTCTGCGATTTGATCGCGCAATTGGTCACTTAATGCCCAGTCTCGTGAGGTGCGAGCGGCATCGCGTTGTTCCAGCAATTGGGACACATCCGCGGGAATCGCAGAAAGCGAGTTCAGGTCTTGGCCGACTTCTCGGGTGAGATCTAACCCGAAGAGTGAATCTAGATAAGCAAACATTTCGAATTTTGAACCGTCGCTTATCTGTGGGTTCTTCTCCAATGTCCGCAAGGCATTAACCGCCATGGGGGTATTGAGATCTTGGGAGAAGTGCCCTGCGATTTCGGTGATGAGCTCTTGATCCATTGCTTGGGACTCGCTTTGGGACCACACATTAACTTTACGGCGCCAACGATCAAGGAGTTCTTGCGAGGAAGCCAGGACTTCCCATGTGAGGTTCATTTGACTTCGATACTTGTGCTGCAGGAAGGCTAACCGAATCACCAGCGGGTCGTATCCGCGATCGATAATGTCTTGTACGAGCACAACATTTCCGGAGGACTTACTCATTTTCCTTGACTCGAAAAGTAGGTGTTCCGCATGAACCCAGTGGCGAACTACTTCGTGGTCACCGGAAATGGCCGAGTTGCTTTGAGCGCGTTCATCTTCATGGTGGGGGAATCGAAGGTCGATTCCCCCCGTATGAATATCAATGTTTTCGCCCAGAAGATCCACGCTCATGGCGCTGCATTCGGTGTGCCAACCGGGGAATCCACGGCCCCAAGGCGTTTCCCAGGTGAGTTGCGTACGAGCATCTCCTGCAGATTTCCATAACGCCCAGTCGGCGTGGAACCGCTTGGCGGATTCATTCTCGTCCGGATCAAATTTATGACCGGGCCGCAGGGCATCGAGTCTATTTCCGCTTAATGCCCCGTAACTTGGGAAGGACTCGGCCGAAAAATACACCGAATTATCAGTTCCCACGTATGCGTTACCACTATCAATTAACTTTCCAATCAAGTCGAGCATTGACTCAATGGACTCACTTGCTTTGGGATAGTGATCGGCCGGATAGATGTTGAGCTGGGCGAGGTCGTGGTGGAATTTGTGTTCAAAACGCTGGGCGATCTCGAGGGCGCTCTGGCCCGTTTTTTCAGATTCGGCGAGCATTTTGTCCTGTGGGGCGGGATCCAATCCCGTGTCACCTAACCCCGTGTCGTCAGCCATGTGGCCAACATCAGTGATGTTTTGGACAACGATTGTCCGAAGACCCTCGTGGCGCAAGGTGCGTGCGATCAGGTCGGTAACCAAGAAAGTACGCATATTTCCCACGTGGGCATCTCGATAAACGGTTGGCCCGCACGCATAGATCCGGGCGATTTCGGGGTGCGCCGTCTCGACGGGATCAATTTCCCGGGTCATGGTGTTATAGATCCGCACACCCCGAGCCTAGACGCTGGCCACCTTATGGGGACGGAAGGTGCAGGGACAACGCAGAGGCGGTAAGTTGCGTGGGGAGAATATACTTTCCTAACCCGGCGCAATGAGAATGCGCCCTACTTTTTTGGAGCGACAGTGACTTACGTGATCACCCTTCCCTGTGTAGACCTCAAAGACAGGTCCTGCATTGAAGAATGCCCGGTGGATTGCATCTATGAAGGCGACCGCATGTTGTACATCCAGGCCGACGAGTGCGTTGACTGCGGCGCATGTGAGCCGGTATGTCCGGTTGAGGCTATTTACTATGAAGACGATGTTCCCGCAGAGCACCAAGCTTTCACTGCCGCCAATGTGGACTTTTTTGTTGAACTAGGTTCACCCGGTGGGGCCGCGAAGTTGGGGCCCCAGACATTCGATGCGCCCTTGCTCGCAAGCATCGAAACCCAAGCACACGACGAATAGCCTGGTCAAAGGGCGCTTTTGTGACTGGAGATCGTTGGGCGCAGTTACCTGATTTTCCGTGGGATGCGCTCGTCCCCTTCGCAGAGATCGCGCGAAAGTATTCCGATGGAATGATTGATCTGTCCGTCGGGACACCCATGGACCCAACCCCACTGGTTGTTCAGCAAGCGCTTGCCCAGGCATCAGATGCGCCCGGGTACCCCACCACGGCCGGCATCGCGCAACTATCGGCCACTTTCATTGACTGGGCTCGCACGACTTTGGGAGCTCCCGGCACCATTGGAGTTCTTCCCTGCATCGGTTCAAAGGAGCTCGTTGCCGCTCTACCGAACCTGCTTGGCTTCGGAACACATGACCGATTGGTGATTCCTGAAGTTGCCTACCCGACCTATCGGGTGGGTGGACTTGCCGCGGGCCTGGAGGTAATTGCCACCGACTCACCCGAATTGCTGCCCACCCCGGTCTCTATGGTGTGGCTTAATTCGCCGTCAAACCCAACCGGCGAAGTACTGAGCCTGGCAAGGCTCCAAGACTTGGTTTCTTGGGGTCAGTTACACGGCGTTGTGATCGCCAGCGACGAGTGCTATTTCGAACTTGGTTGGGATGCTGAGCCCGTTTCTATTCTGGATCAGCGAGTTAACGGCGGAAACCTGACCGGATTACTCGCGGTACATTCACTTTCCAAACGATCCAATATGGCCGGTTACCGTTTCGGGACTCTGGCCGGTGACCCGGCATTGGTACATCGGATTTTGGGAATCCGCAAACACTTAGGCATGATGGTCCCCACATTCGTGCAGTATGGCGCCGTCGCCGCTTATCAAGATGTCCAGCACGTCCGTGAGCAAAAGGAGCGATATCGCGCCAGGCGGGCTGCACTTAAGGGGGCATTAGGCACCTTTGGGTTTGAGATTTGTCACAGTCAGGCCGGGTTGTACCTGTGGGCAACCCAAGACAGAGACTGCTGGGAGAGCGTGGCCGACCTCGCAGAGTTAGGAATCCTGGTCACGCCAGGCACTTTCTATGGCGAGAAGGCTCGAAATTTTGTTCGGGTGGCACTTACTGCGAGTGATCTAGCCATCGCAAATGCGGTCTCGCGCCTGACCACAGGTGTGTAGGCGGATTTTCGCTAGCGACAAGTGGCGGGTAGTCTTTACCCGTGACCGACAACGTGCTTAATTTCCCCGGTGGGACCCTTGATCTTCCCTTCATCGACTCAAGCGAAGGGGAAAATGGCTTGGGCATTAGTTCACTGCTCAGTGCCACCGGCAACGTCACCTTGGACCCGGGTTTCGTTAATACGGCGTCGTGCACTTCCGCCATTACTTTCATTAATGGTGAAGAAGGGATCCTCCGCTACCGCGGTTACCCCATCGAGCAACTTGCTGAAAAATCCACATTTCTTGAAACTTCGTACCTATTGATTTATGGCGAATTGCCCACGCCGGCACAGTTGGCCGATTTCGAATCACGCATCACCCAGCACACCATGTTGCATGAAGATCTGCGACGCTTCTTTGACGGCTTCCCGCGGGACGCCCACCCAATGCCAGTGCTGTCCTCGGCTGTTTCAGCGCTCTCAACTTTCTACCAAGATTCACTGGATCCATTTGATCAGGAGCAGGTTGAGATTTCAACCATTCGCCTGCTCGCCAAAGTCACCACGATCGCGGCCTACGCTTACAAGAAGTCGGTTGGTCAACCCATGCTATATCCGGACAATTCTCTCGGGTTTGTTGAAAATTTCTTACGCATGACTTTCGGGGTACCCGCTGAGGATTACGTTGCTGACCCGGTTGTCGTTCGGGCCTTGAATCAATTGTTTATTCTGCATGCAGACCACGAGCAGAACTGTTCCACGTCGACTGTGCGACTGGTCGGCTCATCCCACGCAAATCTTTTTGCTAGTGTCTCAGCCGGAATTAACGCGCTCTTTGGGCCTCTGCACGGTGGAGCGAATCAGGCTGTTCTAGAAATGCTCGGCGAGATCCATGACTCGGGCGAGGGGGTCGACGCGTTTATTCAGAAAGTGAAAGCGCGCGAAGACGGTGTCAAGCTCATGGGCTTTGGCCACCGGGTGTACAAAAATTACGACCCCCGCGCTGCGATTGTGAAAAAAACGACCTACGAGGTTCTCGAGGCGCTCAATGTCAAAGACCCACTTTTGGACATTGCACTTGAACTCGAAGCAGTTGCCCTTGGAGATCCGTATTTCATTGAGCGCAAGTTGTACCCGAATGTTGATTTTTATACGGGCTTGATTTACAAGGCGATGGGATTTCCCACGCACATGTTCACGGTACTTTTTGCACTTGGCCGTTTGCCCGGCTGGATTGCCCAATGGCGTGAGATGATCGAGGATCCGACTACCAAGATTGGCCGCCCCCGCCAGGTGTACACGGGCGCAATTGAACGCAATTACCCAACGCGCTAGGAATTTATTAAGCAGGGCCTAGTGCAATGCGGCGTTGAGTCCGCCCCATGAGCCAGTGCGATTCACGGTTTCTATGCCACCGGTCACAGAGTTCCTTCGAAATAGAAGATCGTGGGCGCCGGATAGCGCACCTGCTTTAACTACTTCACCATCGGGCAACAACACTTTGCTGCCCGCGGTGACATAAAGTCCTGCTTCGACAACGCAGTGGTCACCCAGTGAGATTCCAATTCCGGCGTTTGCGCCGATCAAGCACTCGCTGCCGACCGAAATAGTTTCCTTTCCACCACCGGAGAGAGTTCCCATGATGGACGCGCCACCACCAATATCTGAGCCGGCTCCCACTATCACCCCGGCTGAAATGCGACCTTCCACCATGGACGCTCCGAGTGTGCCGGAGTTAAAGTTCACAAATCCTTCATGCATGACTACGGTTCCGGGTGCTAGGTGGGCACCAAGTCGCACCCGGTCAGCATCGGCGATGCGAACGTCACTGGGGGTTACGTAATCGACCATTCGTGGGAAGCGATCCAGACCGAAGATTGTTAATTGATTTCCGCGGGCGCGGGTGCGTAGACGCGCTTCACTTACCCGCTCCACCGGAATGGGCCCAAGGTTTGTCCAGGCGACGAGCTCCAACTTGGCGAAAATTCCGTCCATGTTAATTGATCGAGGCGTTACGAGTCGGTGCGAGAGCAGGTGCAACCGCAAGTACGCATCTGCGCCATCGGTGGGAGGTGAGGAAAGATGAGAGATTTCAGTGCGAATTCCGCGGACGGTGACCCCGCGCAATTCGTCATGGACCGCTCCGGCATCGAGGCCGGGAATATCAATTGGTGTTGAACCCAGGGTCGGGTGTGGATACCACACGTCCAGCAACGTCTCGCCGCTGTAGGTGGCCAACCCGAAGCCGCTTGCAGGTCCACTTAACAGATTTTCGTTCACCGCACTACCGTAGTGGCGTGAGCATTCCCGGGTCGACAGCACCTTTCTCCCTTCACGCAGACCTGTCAGATCTGACGGCGAGCTTAATCGACATCCAGAGCGAATCACACCAAGAAGAACATCTGGCAAACCTTGTTCAGCAAGCACTAGAGGGTTACCCACACTTAGATGTCACTCGGATTGGAAACTCGGTTATTGCAACCAATCATGGCGATCGAGGTGACCGGGTCGTTATCGCAGGTCACCTTGATACCGTTCCAGTCAATGGGAATCTTCCGCATCGCATGGACTCGAATCGGATTTATGGGCTAGGGGCCTGCGATATGAAAGGTGGGGTGGCCGTTGCATTACAACTTGCCGCAACGGTCCCAGAACCGGTACGGGATCTCACATTTATTTTTTATGAAGCCGAAGAAGTTGCCTCCGAGTTCAATGGCTTGCAGAAAATTGCTGACCTCGCGCCAGAGTTTTTGGAGGCTGACTTTGCGGTGCTGATGGAACCCAGCAATGCGCAGATTGAGGCGGGTTGTCAAGGAACCATTCGAGCGCGCATTACGACTCGCGGGGAGCGCGCCCACAGTGCTCGCGGGTGGATGGGTAAAAATGCGGTTCACCAAGCGCGAGAGATTTTGGAAATCCTTGAAAATTACGATCCGCGAACCCCGATAATTGACGGCCTGACGTTTCGGGAAGGGCTCAATGCGGTCGGAATTGTGGGGGGTGTGGCCGGCAATGTAATCCCCGATGCCTGCACGGTTACCGTAAATTACCGCTTCGCGCCGGATAAATCCGTTGAGCAAAGCGTGGCTCACCTGCACGATCTTTTTGGTGATTTCGAGATTGAGGTGACCGACCAGGCGCCAGGGGCGCTCCCCGGGTTGTCACAACCTGCGGCCCAAGCATTTGTTCAAGCGACGGGTGCTCAGGTCGCACCAAAATTCGGTTGGACCGATGTTGCTCGTTTTGCAGCGATGGGAACCCCGGCGGTAAATTACGGCCCTGGAAATCCGGCGATCGCGCACAGCCAGGGTGAATTTGTGAGTAAGAGTGAACTCGCAAGTGTGTCGGCAAGCCTGCGCAGTTGGTTAACAGAGCAAGGTTCGAATTTTCATGATGGAATAAGACCATGACATTTATTTTTGTGATTCTTGCGATCCTGGTGATTGCCGGGGCTGCAATGTTGATCACCGGCAGATTCGCCCCTAGCGTGGGAATTGAGAACACGGGCGACCACATACTTGAGTCAGCGGGCTTTGATGTCACGCTCCGGGGTTACCGAATGGATGAGGTTGATCAAAGAATCGCCGAGCTTGAAGGTAGAATCACCGAACTCGAAGCGAATCCACAGCGATGAGCACCAAGAGAGTTCGTCGCCTAGACTTGGACATAGTGATTAACGCGTCAGTGCAGGAAGTCTTTGACGCATTCACCGCCTGGACCCAGCAACACCGCTGGATGGTCGGTACGAGGGTTGAAGTGCGCGCAGGGGATGGCAAAAGCGTGGGCTCAGTGATCGCTGGCTGGACTGGAGCCGGACCGGTGGGGTTCTGGGACACAATGGAAATTACCCGCTGGGAGACGCCTTATCGCGTGGATGTCCTGCATACCGGTTCCCTAGTTAAAGGAACGGGAACCATGGAGGTGATTGCCCTGCCGGGGAACACTTCCCGGTTTATTTGGAGCGAGGATTTCGAATTGCCTTTGGGTGTGCTCGGGGCTGTTGGCTGGCCACTAGGTAAATACCCGATGCTCGCAGGGGTTAAGAAATCCCTCAAGGCTCTCAAGCGTGAAATTGAATCTGGGGCTTCCTTCTCAGACCACGCGTAAAGACTTTCGGGCAACCTGCAACGGTGCGCTTAATGCAACCACAAATGGCTCCCCGCCAACTGTTGCCGGATCAGTTATGCGGGTTGGCCCAAGGGAAATTTCATGTAATGACTCTTTGTTTTTTGGTTGAAGCGCACTTTCACGTCTTTTG
>DEZY01000122.1 GCA_002365735.1 Actinobacteria bacterium UBA3120 | reverse complement strand
ACGGTGAGTCCATAGGCGAGGCGCTTTCTGTAGTGCTAAGACACGAGCAAATCCTCAGTTTTTTTGGCTGTCGCTAAATTCGTGGCACGGTGGTTGACATGTATACCCTTCCCCAAAAAACTCTGCGCCATAAACTCATTGGAATCACCGCAACGATCGGGGTGCTCGCGGCAGGACTCACCGCCGCAAGCCCGGTGGTTGCGGCAACAGGAGATGTCACAACATTTCCCGCCCCACTAGGTAACTCTCAGCCGGGTGGAATTGCACTGGATGCAACCGGAAATTTCTGGATTGGATTAACGGCACTCGATCAAATTGCAAAGGCAACGCCCACCGGTGGCCTAGTCACTATCGCTATTCCCAATGGCAATGCGAATGCTGGAACCAGCTCATTGGCCTTGGGGACGAACAATCGCATGTGGTTAACCGAGAAGACCGCTAACCGGGTGAGTTACTTCAGTACCTTGGCCAACACGTACACCGGTTTTGATATTCCTACAGCTAGCTCCGAGCCCATGGGCATCGCAGCCGGGCCTGATGGCAACATGTGGTTCACCGAATTTGCCGGGGACAAGATTGGCCGCGTCACCAATACGGGAAGTATCACTGAATTCCCTCTTGCGGCAGATGCAGAACCAACGTCGATCGTGGCCGGGCCCGATGGCGCTATGTGGTTCACGGCTCAAAAAGGCAATTCAATCGGTCGAATTACCACTTCCGGTGTGATTACAACTTATGCATTGCCCACCGCGAACTCCGGCCCCACTGACATTGCGGTTGGCGCGGACGCAAATCTGTGGTTCACCGAGTCCACCGGCAATCGAATTGGGCGCATTACTCCGAAGGGCTTAATTGCAGAGTTTGCACTACCGACAGCAAATGCAAATGCAAATAAGATTACTTTGGGAGCGGATGGGCAAATGTGGTTCACCGAGACTGGTGCAAATCGAATAGGCCGGATCACTACTGGCGGAATAATTACCGAATACGCGCTTCCTGGCTCTAACAATGGACCTAGTGGAATTGTTGCCGGACTCGATGGAAACACTTGGTACACAGCAACCACCACGAACCTTTTGGGACGACTACTCACCGGTGTGGCACCTGTTGCCACAACCGGGTCCCCAACGCTCACCGCGGCAAGCACTAAGACCGGTTCGACCGTGACTACGACAGCCGGCAATTGGTCGTCGCTCCCCACGTCCTATGCCTACCAATGGCAGCGTTGCAGTGCGAACACGGATGCATCCTGCACCAATCTCGCTGGGGCAACCAAAGCAACCTACGTGATCACAGATGCAGATGCTGGGGAATTTCTTCGGTCTTCTATTTCGGCGACTAACCTCAATGGAGCGAGCAGCGCGACAAGTCAGAGCGCACGGTTGGCAATTGATGGATTGCCACCGAAGTTGCCGCCGGCACCGGTTGTGGGGGCTCAAACCGTGCAATTGGTTCCCGGAGTCACGGCGACACTCAAGGGCGCCAAGAAGGTCAAAATTGGGAAACGTAAGCTCTTCCGGGTGATCATGTCCGATCGCGCGGTGAAGGGCAAAGTGCGCATGAGCATTGTGAACTCTGCTGGTACCGAGGTGTATGTCATCGCTAAGGGCAAATGGATCAACAAGACTGGAAAAGCTAAGAAACTCAAGAAGATCAAACGCTCGCTGGCCCGCGGCAACTACACGCTGAAAGCCGTATGCACGCCCCGCAGTAATCAGGGAACCATCTACCCCGTTGCCACGATGAGTAAGCCGATCCGCGTTAAGCGCTAACGCTGCACTAGCCTTTCCCGGTTGTAACTATTCAACCGGGAAAGGTAGGTGCGCGTGGCTGCGCTGCTCGCACTTATTTCAAGCCTTACGTGGGGCGTGGCTGATTTTCTCGGTGGGCTAGCTGCCCGACGGGCGGGCGCCGCCCAAGTTCTCGCGGTCTCTTATCCGGCCGGCGCTGTTGTCATTACCTTCGTTGCAATCTTTGTTGTTCCAGGACAACTCAGTACTGACTTATTGGGGATCTCGGTGCTTACCGGCGTCGTCGGCGCGATTGCGATTGCCCTGCTTTACGCCGCGTTCGTGCGCGGGCAAATGGGTGTGGTCTCTCCCATCACCGCGGTCATGAGCGGTGCGGTCCCGGTGATAGTTGGCATCTTCCGGGGTGAACAACCTTCATCTTTTGCATTCGTCGGCATGGGTCTTGCGGTATTTGCAGTTATTCTGGTGAGTCGTGAATCGGCCCACCATCACGGCAGAACCCCGATTTCGGCAATCGGACTGGCGGTAGTAGCGGGATTTGCAATCGGCATCTACTTGACCGTGATTGGTCTTGCACCTATTGATTCTGGAGTGTGGGTTGCTTCCATGGGTCGTTGGGTTTCCACCCTCATCATGATCACCTTCGTGATTGTTGTTTCTCGTTCATTTGACCGTACTACTTTTCCTTGGAAACTGGCGATAATCACTGGCATGCTTGACTCAATGGCAAATGGCTTTTTCCAGTTGGCGAGCCAGCGCGGGCTATTGTCAATAGTTGCGGTTCTCGGGTCGCTTTACCCTGTGGCAACTGTTGTACTTGCGCGCGTGGTGATCAAGGAGCGAATGAATCGAGTTCAAAGCATCGGGGTGCTCTTGGCGCTGAGCGCGGCTGTGTTGCTCGCATTTAACTCGTAGAGAGTGACTTGATGGCTTTTCGTATGAAGACAAAAAAGATAATATTGGCGGTCGCCAGGGCCAAGAAAACACTGGACATGATTCCCCAGCCTTGGGCCGATCCAATAATAATTGCGGTGCCGGAAAAGAAAATTGCGGCGACAACTTGCAAGATTGCCGAGAATCGAAGCTTGCGTAATTCCCTCACCCTGAAATCTGTGTGCGGATTTTCATTCTCCGGTTCCACGGGAATTCCTAACTCGATGTGAGGCGGGGGTAAGTAATTGTTTAATACTGTCAGAGAGTTCCATGAGCCGGTCCTTCTGGACTGCATTTTTACTCCAGGCCACACCGATTGTGCGAAATGGCTGTGGATCCACAAGACTCGCGATTGCGATCCCTGTTCCATTGCGAGCCTCTAGTTCAACGGCGCACTCGGGTAGAAGAGTGACACCGCTTCCGGCAGCAACCATTTGACATACCGTTGCAAGGCCCGCTGCACCTACATCAAAAGTGTTTGAGACTTTGGCGGTGGCACAAATCTCCTCAGCTTGACCCCTTAGGCAGTGGCCATCTTCAATTAATAGGACGGGGAAGTCTGCGATCGCACCTAAGCGAATTCCAGTGGCTCCCGCAAGCGGGTGATCAAGGGGGACGGCGAGGCGAAAGGTATCGGTGAAGAGTTCACAAGTTTCGATATCGGAGTCCACGATGGGGAGTGCAAGTAGTGCCAGGTCGATTGAGTGATCGCGTAGTGAATTGACTAGGACGTCGGTGCGTTGCTCAGACAGTCTCAGGGAAATAGTGCTGCCAAGGCCGGCAACTATTTTTGGCAACAGATAGGGCGCGAGTGTGGGGATTGCGCCAAGTCGAAGCACTGAGTCAACGCTTTGTGGGGCGGCGGCGTGGGCAAACTCAGCAAGTGCATCAAGTGCGCGCCGGGCGAACGGGATCAATGAGCTTCCGATCGAGGTCAGTTCCACGCCTCGCGAGCCGCGTTGAAACAGCGGGAAACCAATTGAGGTTTCCAAGTCTCGAATCTGGACGCTGACCGCGGGCTGACTGATCCCTAAAACGTGCGCGGCAGACCCGAAACTGCGTTCCTGGGTGAGGGCAACAAAGGCTCGGAGCTGGGGGTAGGTCGGGTGCCAATTTCGGCGATCGAATTCCATAACCTCAGATTATGGCGCATAAAAGATTATTCATTAGACTTATGAGGAAATTTAGATCAGAATAGGGCCAACCCAGTTGAAGAGGAATGATTTTCTATGAGCACTGAAGCACAATGTCCAGTAATGCACGG
>DEZY01000097.1:3050-3548 GCA_002365735.1 Actinobacteria bacterium UBA3120 | reverse complement strand
GCGCATTTGTTTTTGAGTATGAAACCAACGCGGACGGTCAATCCACATGGGATCTTTGGGAGTGGAAGTAGCCGTACTGACCGCACACTAGAACCGTCGCCACGAAGGCTTCGGGGCATCCCATGACCGGGTTAAAGTTATGGGATGCTTTTAGATAATTTGCCCCAGATATTAGCCGATAAGAGAAGGAGAGTTCCAATGCCGAAAGTATTATCGACCATGAATATTTCACAAGGTTTTGCTCGCTGGACAGAAATGGCCAAAACCCTGGCACCTGAAATGGAAAAAGTAGGCGCAAAAATGCTGTGGGCGGGAACCAATCCTGACGAAACCCAAGCGTTCGTTTTGATGGAATTGCAAGATATGTCGCAGATGCAAACTTTCGGAGAGAGAGAAGATATCGCTAAGGCCCGCGCAGAAGCCGGAGCCGATGTTGCAAGCACAACTGTAATTTCCCCAATCGGAGAAATCTACTGGCCGTAAAAGTACGAGATCCCA
>DEZY01000097.1:0-2972 GCA_002365735.1 Actinobacteria bacterium UBA3120 | reverse complement strand
CTGGCCGTAAAAGTACGGGATCCCAGTGTGGGTGAGTTCCACCTGCAACCAGCCCACTCACATCCACCTAGCAGCACGCCTCGTATCCAATCCAGATGCGGAGTTTGTGGTTGACTCCACCCTTGCGCTCCGGCTGACTCTTCAGGGAATTGGCACCCGTTGAAGGTCAAGCGCACATACAAGGTCACCTAGCCCGACCCGGGCCGGTAGTGCAGAGGCTGACGTCAGTGCCAAAGTCAGCTAGGCGCTGCTTCCCCCGCGGTTATTGGGCGTTTAGGGCGCGTCCATGAGTGTTAATTTACCCAGTTCCGCACATGTGGACCGTGGCGCGCACCTATAGTGGAGATACATCATTGATTGCATTCAGCACGACCTGCACTCCAAGAATTAGGAGCAATTGCATGTATGCCGTAACGAACCCAGTAGATGAAACTCTGGTCCAGGAGTTTTCCACATGCACGGATAGCGAGATAGATGATGCCGTATCTGCGGCCCATCAGGAGTACCTGATCTGGTCACGAGGTGATCTGGATGTACGGACTGCAAAAATAAAGAAAGCTGCCGCGCTTTTTGCCGAGCGTGCCGATGAATTTGTGGCAATTATGTCTCGTGAAATGGGTAAACGAGTAAGTGATGCTCGAGGTGAAATGGAAATAGTGTGTGAGATTTTCTCCTATTACGCGGACAACGCGAAGCAGCTCCTCGCCGATGAAGAGTTTCCGATCACCGGTGGCACAGGTACTATCCGCAAAACTGGGGTGGGTCCGATTCTGGGGATCATGCCGTGGAACTACCCGGTCTACCAGGTGGCCCGTTTTGCCGCACCAAATCTGGTCCTGGGCAACACGGTCCTGCTCAAGCATGCTCCCATTTGCCCAGAAACGGCGCTTGCAATTGAGCAACTGATGCATGACGCAGGAATCCCTAAGGGCGCGTATGTCAATATTTTTGCCTCACACGAGCAGGTAGCCACCATCATTTCTGATCCTCGGGTTCAAGGCGTCTCGCTTACCGGGAGTGAGCGTGCAGGCGCTGCTGTTGCCGCCGAAGCTGGCAAGCACTTGAAAAAGGTTGTCCTCGAGCTTGGTGGATCTGACCCCATGGTGATCCTTGACTCTGACGATCTTCCCGCACTCGCTCACCGCGCGGCTGAAGCCCGGTTAGACAATATGGGCCAGGCGTGCAACTCCCCCAAACGCATGATTGTGTTACAGGATATTTACCCCGATTTTGTGACTGAACTCGTAAAAGATTTCGCAGGTTACGCTCCCGGTGATCCAATGGTGGAGGGCGCCACTTTGGCCCCGTTAAGCACCAAGGTTGCCGCTCAACGAGTTCACGCGCAGGTGGCTCGAGCCCGAGAACAAGGCGCAAGCATCGAGTGCGGTGGCAATTTGATTGGCGAAGTCGGCGCCTACTTTGAAGCAACAGTGATTACCGGTGTTACCCCGGCCATGGACATTCACCACGAGGAAGTCTTTGGACCCGTGGCCATTGTCTACTCAGCTTCAAATGAAGACCAAGCACTCGAATTGGCCAACGACACACCCTTCGGTCTGGGATCATCGGTCTTTGCAACCGACCCCAAGCGGGCCATGGCTTTTGGCCGTCAAATTGAAGCGGGCATGGTGTACGTGAATAATGTCGGTGGGTCCCAAGCAGACCTTCCCTTTGGCGGTGTCAAGCGCTCCGGTATCGGCCGGGAACTCGGCTACCTGGGGATTGAAGAGTTCATGAACAAGCAGGTCATCCGCGTTCTGGATTGATGCGCGAAACAGTCGCGGACGCTCATGCGGGTGCGGCTTGCCCCAGACTTTATAGCCACTTTCTTTACTGAGGCCGCGGCTAGTAGATGTAGAAGCATCCGTGACTGTTGTAGTGCGCTCACAAGTCGAATGCTTGATGCCCAAGGTCCTCGCGGACGCGGATTTCGTCCAGATTAGGAGGCGAGCCCTTCCATTCGAAAAGATGAAACAGTAGAGCTGCGGTCAGTATTTCATTTAGCGCATCGTATTCGTAAAACCGAGGGTGCAACACTGCTGATGAATCGCGTTCCCACCTTTTGATTACTAGAAAAGTTGGGTTGTGTCGGTGTCACCTGCGTGATTCTTGTTCCCAAATCCTCGCCTTGCGCGGCACGCAAAATCGGCGAGGAGATTGGGGTTGATGGTGAGGATGAATGATCCTTACCCCCAAAGGGAAATGCCCAGCCAAGTGGCCAAACAAATTCCTAGGTTTCGACCCACTAAGTCGTACTCCAGCACGGGTCGTGGCGTTGGTGGATAGCTTTGCTGGTCGTGCACGCGCGCTAGCGGCGCACCCGGATCTCACCACCGAGTTCCTCGAGTTCGTCATCGAGCATCTCCGCGGGGAAACCAGGAGCGACGACTTCGATGTTGTAGTCATCCTCCAAGCGCTTAATGATGTTCGGGGACCATTCGCGTGGGCCGTATCGTTTTATGCCATCGTCGAAGATCTCGGCCACGAGATTGCCCATCTCCAACTCCATGCCGGCTTCCTGGGCCATCGCGTTGAACAGACCGACATCCTTTTTCACCAGGTCCATCGTGAAGTTGATGTCGCGTGAGCCGTTCAAAATCACTTGGCCTTCGGTCTCGTGGACGAATGAGTTTCCCGAGGATGCCGCGATCGCTTCGTAGGCGATCCCCAAGTCCAGGCCAACTTTCGCGCAGGCCGCAAGCGCTTCGGTAACCGCAATCAAGTTCGCCGAAGCCAAGAAATTGGTCATGACCTTTAGCTGCGAAGCGCTCCCGAGTTCTCCCGTGTGCAGGACTCGGCGACCCATGACACTGAGCAAGGGAAGCAGTCGTTCAAAAATCGTCCGTTCACACCCGGCGAAAATCGAAATGTTGCCCGTGGCGGCGCGGTGGCAGCCTCCTGAGACCGGACAGTCGGCAGCATGGCCCCCGACTTCGGCTACCCGAGCACTCAATCGCAAGACCTCTTGGGCA
>DEZY01000119.1 GCA_002365735.1 Actinobacteria bacterium UBA3120 | reverse complement strand
CATTCCAGGGCTTGCCCGCCCGAATTTGTTGGTTGGGTTACGGTGAGCGTCATCGCCTTGGTCTGCGTTTCAACGAAATGGTGCGCAAGGGTCAGTTGAAGGCGCCGATTGTGATTGGTCGTGACCACCTTGACTGCGGCAGCGTGGCCTCCCCATACCGCGAAACCGAGTCAATGCTCGACGGCTCTGATGCAATCGCTGACTGGCCGCTGCTCAACGCAATGGTCAACGTTGCCTCGGGTGCCTCATGGGTTTCTATTCACCACGGTGGTGGCGTCGGAATTGGGCGATCCATTCATGCCGGCCAAGTCACTGTGGCTGACGGCAGCGAACTCGCGGGTGAGAAGATCAGGCGCGTGCTAACTAACGACCCCGGCATGGGTGTGATTCGACACGTTGATGCTGGTTACGACAGCGCCTGTGACGTCGCCGAAGAAAAGGGTGTCCGAATTCCCATGACAGAAGGTACCGATCAGAACGCACCGCAATGAGTACGCTCGTTCGCAATATTGGTGAACTGATTACCAACAGCGGTTCCGGCTCCTACCGCAAGAGCGGCTGCGCTTTCACCCATTCGGACGGCATGATCACCTGGGTTGGCCCAGAGTCTGAGGCACCCAGTGATTGTGATCAGGTCTTGGACGCCATGGGCCGCGCTGTTCTCCCCGGGTTTGTGGACTCCCACTCGCATCTGATTTTTGCCGGGGAACGCTCCGCGGAATTCGCGGCCCGCATGACCGGTGAGTCATACGCCGCCGGTGGAATTCGATCCACGGTCGCGGCAACCCGCGCGGCAACCGATTCGCAGTTGCGTGTTAATTGTGCCTCCCTGGTTGACGAGTTTCACGCCGGCGGCATCACGAGTTTTGAAATTAAATCAGGATACGGACTCGATGTTCCCAGTGAAGTTCGCAGCCTTCGCATTGCCCGGGAATTCACTCCAGAAACTACTTTCCTTGGCGCCCATGTGGTTCCCAATGAGTTCGCTCACGATCCCGATGCTTATGTGGATTTGGTGTGTGGGCAAATGCTGACCGAATCACTCCCCTACGCCCGCTGGATTGACGTGTTCTGCGACAAAGGTGCATTTACTCCCGATCAGGCCCGCCGAATCCTTCGTGCGGGTTCTGACGCGGGGCTACTGGTGAAATTGCACGCGAACCAGATCGAATCAATTGGTGGAATCGAAGTTGCCTGCGAGTTCGGTGCCGTATCCGTTGACCACTTGACCTACACCTCTGACTCTGAACTAGCAGCCCTCGCGGGCGCAGGAATTGTTGCAACTTTGCTACCAGGCGTTGAGTTCTCAACGCGCTCGCCTTACCCTGACGCGCGTCGCTTCTTTGATGCAGGTGTTGACGTAGCCCTTTCCACCGATTGCAACCCCGGCAGTTCATTTACCACTTCAATGCAGTTCATGATCGCAATGGCGGTTCGGGAAATGCACATGAGCGTTGACCAGGCAGTTAGTGCCGCAACTGTCGGCGGAGCACATGCGCTCGCACGTGGCGACATAGGAGTTCTCGCCCCGGCCATGCGCGCTGACTTTATAGTTCTCACAGCGCCCTCCATAGATTTTCTCGCGTATCGTCCAGGTGTGCCGCAAATCGCCCACACCTACCTGGCCGGAAAGGCACTCACCACATGAGACAGACCGTGATTTTGGGAACATCGCCGCCAACAGTTGATGAAGTGATTGCAGTTGCCCGGGGCAATGCCCTGATTGAGATCGGCGCCGCCGCACTCGACACAATGGCCGTGAGCCGCGCTCACGTGGACACACTCGCCCACCAAAAGACCCCGGTCTACGGAATCTCAACCGGTTTTGGCGCACTCGCTAACCGTCACATTCCACCAGAGAACCGCGTGCAATTACAGAAATCCCTGATCCGTAGCCATGCGGCTGGCTCGGGCAATGAAGTTGAGCGCGAAGTCGTCCGCGCCACCATGTTCCTTCGCCTTAAGACTCTTACTTCTGGTCGCACCGGGGTACGGCCAGAAGTTGCCCGTACCTACGCCGACATTCTCAACGCCGGGATCACTCCGGTTGTGTATGAATTCGGGTCCCTGGGTTGCAGCGGGGACCTGGCACCCCTCGCACACTGCGCACTTGTCGCCATGGGTGAAGGTGAGGCGCGCGGCGCCAATGGTGAGGTGGGCGAAGTCGCTGACTTACTTCGCACCGCAGGAATCTTGCCGGTTGAACTCAAGGAAAAGGAGGGGCTGGCATTAATTAACGGAACCGATGGAATGCTTGGCATGTTGATCATGGCGATTGCTGACCTTGAGGGTTTGTGTAATGCAGCAGATCTTGCTGCTGCAATGAGCGTTGAAGCCTTGCTCGGAACGGATCAAGTATTTCGACCAGAGCTACACCAACCGTTGCGTCCACACGCAGGGCAAGCCGTAAGCGCCGCACGCATGTATGCGGCGTTGGCCGGATCGACAATCGTTGACAGCCACAAAATCGACGACGACCGGGTACAAGATGCCTACAGTCTTCGGTGCGCGCCTCAAGTGACCGGCGCGGTGCGGG
>DEZY01000150.1:3903-4097 GCA_002365735.1 Actinobacteria bacterium UBA3120 | reverse complement strand
CCCTCAGCTCCACCCATTTGTGTAACCTTTCGCTAGTCACAGGCGAAAACACCTTTACCGCCAGAATGTGCAGAATTGACCACTGGATTGGGTACTCTCCTGAGACCAGATCGCTGCCACGACACACAGTGCAGGCTAAAATTTGAAAAGCGAACCATACAATCTGGATCACAATGCGTAATGCGTAATGCGTA
>DEZY01000150.1:1774-3750 GCA_002365735.1 Actinobacteria bacterium UBA3120 | reverse complement strand
ATGCGTAATGCGTAATGCGTAACGCGGGAAGTTATATCCCGGGGCCTAGATTATTGAGCTCAGCCAATGGGTTCGCTCTCAAAGGCTGGGCCCTTGCGGGTGGCCAAAAAAGATCCGAGCAGGATCAATGGGAAGCCAATGATTAGCCCCAGAGTAATCGGTTCACTCAAAACCAAAACGCCCAGAATCACGGCAACTGCTGGGTTGATGTAGGTAATCACGGTGGTTCGCGCCGGTCCCACTTCGGCCACCAGGGAGAAGAACAGCAAGAAAGCAAGCGCGGTACAGACCGCGCCAAGCACCGCGACCGCCAGCCAGACATTTACTGGGACGGACTCGGTGGGGCGGCTGAAAAATGCCAACGGGGCATAGATAACCGAGTTAATCACCATCGCCATCGCAATTGCCGCTAAGGCGGGAGCCTGGGACAGTTTTTGCGAAACAATGATCGGTCCCAGTGCGTAGCCGACCACGGTGATGCCAAGAAGCGCAACGGAAAGCAACTCGCTTCCCGTCACATCAAGGCCCACCAGCGAGGCAACACCAACAATTCCAATAGCCAAGCCAAGAACCCGGTTGCCAGTGATTCGATCGTCGATTCCTAGGCGCCAGGCGAAAATCGCGCTGATGATGGGAACGGCGGCGATCAGCAACCCGGTCATCGAACTACTCAACTTGATCTCAGCGAAAGTCAGTGCGCCAAAAGGGAATGCGATCTCGACGATTGCAAAAACAAAAACCCATTTCCAGTGACCTTTGAGTTGACGTAAGTAGCTACGCTTGATCACCACGGGCATCAAAATCATCGCGGCCAGGAATACTCGCAAGAAAATAATTACTTCGGGGGAGAGGTACTCAACGCTGACTTTAATCAGAAGATAAGGGATTCCCCAAATTAAGCCCAAGCTCAGGAACAGGATCGCACCGCGTTTGGACATGACGGCACACTAGGGGAATGGGTTCATCCGATAAATTGCGCCATGTCTTAGTGCTTGGGGACTCGCTCACCTTCCAAGGTCCCCAGGGAATCGTCGCTCCCACTAACCCGCAGTTGTTTCCCAACCTTGCGGCGGCACAGATCGCCGTCGAATTCGGATCACCGATGGAGGTGGATCTGGTCGCTCGTGAAGGCTGGACCTCCCGGGATGCGTGGTGGGCGCTCACCAAGGACCCGGTGGCATTCGGTACCTATTTGCCGCGAGCCAGCGCAGTGATCATCGCTGTCGGGGGCATGGATCAATTACCGGCAGTGATCCCGACCTACTTGCGCGAGGGGATGCCCTACCTTCGCCCAGGTGGCGTGCGCAGGCGCACCCGGCAGCTTTACCGAGACCTCGCCCCGAAAATCGTCCGGGCCACCGGTGGGCTGATGCGCCAATTACCGCAGTCCGCGACGGATCGTTACTTGACCCGGATCGTGCAGGCGGTCCGGGCAATATCTGGAGACATCCCGATTGTGGCCATGACACCTTCGCCCTACGACAGCGCCTATTACCCGTCCCAGAAGTACCACGACCAGGCTCGGGTGTCAGCATTTAGCTGGGCGGCCTGTCTTGGTGTTCCTATTGTGGACATCGAAAATCCAGTTCTTCAGGGTCTTTCCAGCGGGGCCGCAAATCCGGACGGAATGCATTGGTCGTGGCACACCCACGAGTGGGTTGGCTCCAAACTTGCTGGTGAACTCACTGCCGCGATCAGGAGATAGCAACAGGGCGGGTCCCCGATAGTCTTAGGCACAGACTTTGCCAATAATTGTAAATGTTTCCCGCGTACTGAAAAAGGACGGTTGACCTAGTTGTGAGCACCCCCCAGACCAACGTAGAACCAAGTAGCGATCCCCGAGACGCGCAAGGCTACGACTTTGCTTCAATCCAAGAGCGTTGGTTACCGGTGTGGGATGAAATCGCACCATTTCGTTCGGGTGACCCCGATGATGAACGCCCCAAGAAATACGTGTGCGACATGTTCCCGTACCC
>DEZY01000150.1:0-1626 GCA_002365735.1 Actinobacteria bacterium UBA3120 | reverse complement strand
GCTCGATACTGGGTTCTCAAAGGTTTCAACGTGCTACACCCCATTGGGTGGGATGCATTTGGGTTGCCTGCGGAAAACGCCGCGATTAAAAACAATGTTGATCCGGGCACATGGACCTATGCAAATATCGAACAACAAAAAACTTCGATGCGCAACTACGCGTGTTCATTCGATTGGGATCGAGTTCTCTACACCTGCGATCCCACCTACTATCGCTGGAATCAGTGGTTCTTTTTACAGATGTTTAAGCGTGGCTTGGCGTACCGCAAGTACAGTGCCGTTAATTGGTGCACTCAATGTCAAACTGTGCTGGCGAACGAGCAGGTCGTTGCTGGACTTTGTGAGCGTTGTGATTCACCCGTCACCAAGAAAAAACTAGCCCAGTGGTATTTGCGGATTACCGATTACGCAGACCGCCTGTTGGCAGACATGGATCAACTTGAAGGTAAGTGGCCAGAGAAAGTTTTGCTCATGCAGCGGAACTGGATTGGTCGCTCACAGGGTGCTCACGTCGAGTTCGCCGTTGAAGGTAGAGACGAACCTGTAAGTGTGTATACCACTCGCCCTGACACCCTTTTCGGTGCAACATTTTTCGTAGTCGCTGTTGACTCAGACCTAGCCGCCGAATTGGCTGCGGGAACGCCAGCCGAAACAGAGTTCAACACCTACTTGGAAAAAGTCAAGGCAACATCGGAAATGGATCGACTGGAATCTGGTCGCGAAAAAACTGGGGTGTTTCTGCAGCGTTATGCAATCAATCCGGTTAATGGCGAAAAGATTCCGGTATATGCGGCGGATTACGTTCTCGCGGATTACGGTACGGGCGCGATTATGGCTGTACCGGCCCATGACCAACGTGACCTTGATTTCGCGCGCGCATTTGATTTACCGGTGACAGTAGTTGTGGCAAGTGAGGAAGATCCACTCGTGACGGGAATCGCAACTGGTGATGACGGACCGCACGTCAATTCTGGTCCACTTGATGGACTGGGCAAGGCCGAGGCAATTGATCAAATGATTGACTTGCTGCGCGAACGTGGCACCGGTGACTCGGCAACGAACTACCGCTTGCGCGATTGGTTGATCTCGCGTCAGCGTTATTGGGGGACGCCGATCCCGATCATTCACTGTCCGGACTGCGGTGAAGTGCCGGTGCCGATGGACCAACTGCCTGTCACGCTGCCGCCCGCGCAGGGCCTGGACCTCAAGCCCAAGGGCACATCGCCGCTGGGGGCGGCGACCGAGTGGGCGACAGTGGCCTGCCCGCGGTGTGGGCGCGCCGATGCCCAGCGTGATGCCGACACGATGGACACCTTCGTGGACTCCTCGTGGTACTACCTTCGCTATCTCGACCCACACAAGTCAGACGGTCCCTTTGATGTGGATGCGGCCAAGAAGTGGATGCCCGTCGATCAGTACGTCGGTGGCGTCACGCACGCGATCCTGCACCTGCTCTACAGCCGCTTCTTCACCAAGGTGCTCTTTGACATGGGCATGGTCGACTTCACCGAGCCATTCACCCGCCTGCTGAACCAGGGCATGGTTGTGATGAATGGGTCGGCTATGAGCAAGTCCCGTGGCAACGTTGTCAAACTGTCGGATGAGCTCAATGCGCACGGGGTTGAG
>DEZY01000093.1:2228-3421 GCA_002365735.1 Actinobacteria bacterium UBA3120 | reverse complement strand
CAGCGTGAAGTCTGAATGCACAGCCCTAGTTTGCCGGTTGCCGTTCACGATTAATCCGGCACCTATATTTACCTGAATCTCGAAATAGAATTTGGCCTTTGTAACGCGCTGTCTGGCTGATAGGTAGGCTTAAGCCCGATTGAGGAGGTCACATGCGGATAGCACTCTTGACAAGAGCCATGCACTCTTCCACCGAAGTACTTCCCGCGTTGGGGCTTCTAAACCACACCATTCGAGTTCTTGGCGCCGAACCTTCCTCGTTGCTCGCCGTTGACGGTTCCGATGTTCTCCTTGTTGACGGACGTATGGATTTACCGGCAGTTCGCAGTTTTACTCGTTTGCTGTGTGACACGGGCGCTGGCGCACCAGTTCTCCTGGTGACAACTGAAGGAAATCTCACTGCCGTCCAAGGGGACTGGGGAATCGACGACTTCATGTTGAACACCACGTCACCAGCTGAGCTTGAAGCACGCCTGCGCGTTTCTGTTTCCCGCTACAACCTCAGCCTTGGCATAGACGCGAATCGCAGCCCCGAAGAAATTACTCTAGGCGCCTTGCATATCGACGAAGTCAGTTACACGGTCCGGCTCCATGGGCGGCCACTTGATCTGACGTTCAAAGAATTCGAATTATTGAAACACCTTGCACAACACCCAGGTCGGGTTTTCACGAGGGCCGTTTTACTGCAAGAGGTTTGGGGTTACGACTACTTCGGTGGTACACGCACGGTTGACGTTCACGTCCGCCGCTTGCGCGCGAAACTTGGTTCGGAAAATGAAGCGCTAATCGGTACCGTTCGAAATGTCGGCTACAGATTCGTTCTCGATTCTGTCGAACAGGACAAAGAACGCGTCACAGTATTGCAGTCGTAGTTCGCCGTGAGTGAGCTCAATTATCCAATCTCAACGGTTGTGTATGAGCAACTCGACTCGACCTATATTTCAAAAATCAGCACCCTGCTCAATCAGGTAACCGAATTTGACGGGGTTCGTCCACTCAGTGAACACGCATGGCTGCACCTGAGAAAAAATGACGGGGGCAAGCACGTTGTTGGCTTTATCGGTGCAACGCTTGCCGGGTATGCCCATGTGGATATCACCGATCTGGTCGAAGGCACAAGCGCGGAACTTGCGGTTTCACCCGAGCACCGCAATCTCGGTGTCGGGCATGCACTGGTTAACAAAGCCACGCAG
>DEZY01000093.1:0-2095 GCA_002365735.1 Actinobacteria bacterium UBA3120 | reverse complement strand
CCCGATGGCCGATTGCGCCTTTGGGCACATGGTCTGACCGCCGGCGCCCAGTCATTGGCCGACTCACTTGATTTTCGACTGAGTCGTTCACTGTGGCAAATGCGTCGCTCGCTTTTTGCACCACTCCCACTCGCGCACGTCCCTGAAGGAGTGCGAATCAGATCCTTTGACCCTGCAACCGACATCCCAGGAATTCTGGCGGTTAATGCCCGCGCATTTGCCGAACTACCGGATCAGGGTGGTTGGACCGAAAATGACATTGCCGTTCGACTCACTGAACCTTGGTTTACCGCAGTCGGCTTTTTTGTTGCCCTGGATTCGAGCGCAGACTCAATTATTGGGTTTCACTGGACCAAGGTTCATGGTTCCGGGCATGATCACGGTCACGCGGCAATCGGTGAGGTGTATGTACTTGCCGTTGATCCCGAGGCTCACGTTCGCGGGCTGGGTCGCGCACTGACAACCATCGGTTTGACCCATTTGCGCGGGCTGGGGCTCGGATCGGCCATGCTTTATGTCGATTCCTCCAATGAGCGGGCCATCTCCCTCTATGAAAGTCTCGGGTTTGTGCATTGGGACACCGACGTGACGTATCGACGTCCCGTTTAAGCGTGGGTCAGACAGGAAGTCTGCGCAGTATCCAGATTGGGCTTACCTTCCACGACGAGGCCGTGGGACTATAGCGACATGAGCATCTCGGATTTTTCGGCTGACGGTCCCCCTACGGGTGAATTCGCGGCAATAATTCTCAAAGAAGACTTCGCGAGCGACCTTCCAGCCGACCGATTCCTTGACCGGGAGCTTTCCTGGCTGGCGTTTAACAAGCGGGTGCTCGAGTTGGCCGACGACCCCGGCCTACCGCTACTGGACCGTACCAAGTTCCTCGCGATTTTCGCTAGCAACCTTGACGAGTTTTTCATGGTTCGGGTGGCCGGACTCAAGCGCCGAATCGCTACCGGGATCGCAGTTCGGGCAGCAAGTGGGCTTACCCCAAAAGAGGTGTTGGAGAATATTTGGGAACGTGCATTCGCTTTGCAGCGGCAACAGGCGGACTATTTCTTAAACACGATTGAGCCAGAACTCAACGAAGCAGACATCCATGTTTTGCGTTGGGATCAACTCACTCCCGTTGAGAAAACTGAAATGGATCTGTTTTTTGATTCCGAAGTTTTTCCGATTTTGACTCCACTGGCGGTTGACCCTTCACACCCGTTTCCTTACATCAGCGGACTTTCACTCAACCTTGCGGTCGTTGTTCAAAACCCGTCCACCGGGAACCGGCTGTTTGCTCGCGTAAAGGTGCCACCCCTTCTGCCTCGGTTTATTAAGGTCGGCGCGTCGCGTTACGTGCCACTCGAAGACATTATTGCCGCGCACCTGAGCGATCTGTTCCCCGGAATGGAAATTCGTGAGCACCATGCTTTCCGGGTAACCCGAAATGAAGACGTTGAGGTTGAAGAGGACGACGCCGAAAATCTTCTCAAAGCACTTGAACGTGAATTAGTTCGACGTCGCTTTGGCCCTCCCGTCCGGCTTGAAGTCGAGGAAAATATTGACCCTTACGTCCTTGAGTTGTTGGTCAGCGAACTGGACGTCACCGATCTTGAAGTGTTTCGGTTGCCTGGTCCATTAGATCTCACGGGATTGTGGACGATCGTTGGGCTTGACCGTGATGAATTGAAGCAGCGCAAATTCGTACCCAAGACTTCACGGGCACTTTCTGACGTTGAGAGTTCAAGCGCACCTGACATTTTGAGTATTGTGCGCGAGAAAGACGTGCTGTTGCACCACCCCTACGACTCGTTCTCAACGAGTGTTCAACTTTTCCTCGAGCAGGCAGCAGTTGACCCGAATGTCCTGGCAATTAAACAAACCTTGTATCGGACTTCAGGTGACTCACCGATCGTGGACGCCTTGATTCTTGCGGCGGAGGAAGGGAAACAAGTTCTTGCGATTGTTGAGATCAAGGCACGCTTTGATGAACAAAACAATATTGACTGGGCGAGAAAGCTGGAGCAGGCCGGTGTGCATGTTGTTTACGGGCTCGTTGGTTTAAAGACTCATAGTAAATTGTCAATGGTGGTCCGTAATGACG
>DEZY01000044.1:5345-5606 GCA_002365735.1 Actinobacteria bacterium UBA3120 | reverse complement strand
GGGCAGACGGCCCTCAATGCCGCCATCGCACTCGACAAGGCCGGAATTCTCGAAAAATACAGGGTTGAGTTGATTGGGGCAAATATTGAGGCCATTGAACGCGGGGAAAATCGTGAGAAGTTCCGCAAGATTGTTCAGGACATTGGTGCTGAGAGCGCAAATTCCCGAATTTGTCACACCATGGAAGATTGTCTTGCCGGGGTGGCCGAGCTGGGTTATCCGGTGGTCGTGCGGCCGTCGTTCACCATGGGAGGCGCAGGG
>DEZY01000044.1:0-5158 GCA_002365735.1 Actinobacteria bacterium UBA3120 | reverse complement strand
GTCGTTCACGATGGGAGGCGCAGGTTCTGGCATCGCCTACAGTGAAGAAGATTTGTACAAAATCGCGGGACTTGGTTTGAAGGCGAGTCCAACCTCTGAGGTACTGCTAGAAGAGTCCATCATCGGGTGGAAAGAATATGAACTCGAACTTATGCGAGATCACAATGACAACGTGGTTGTGGTGTGCTCGATTGAAAACGTTGACCCCATGGGCGTGCACACGGGTGATTCCATCACTGTCGCTCCCGCACTGACATTGACCGACAGAGAATTTCAAAAATTGCGCGATGTTGGGATAGACATTATTCGCGCGGTCGGCGTAGACACTGGCGGATGCAATATCCAGTTTGCCATTAATCCCGATGACGGACGTTTAATCGTGATTGAAATGAACCCTCGAGTGTCAAGATCATCGGCTTTGGCGTCTAAGGCGACAGGTTTTCCCATCGCCAAAATTGCGGCCAGGCTGGCCATCGGGTATTCACTCGACGAAATCCAGAACGACATCACAGCGGAGACCCCAGCTTCATTTGAGCCCACCTTGGACTACATCGTCGTCAAAGTGCCCCGTTTCGCATTCGAGAAATTTCCTGGGGCGGGTACGACGTTGACCACAACTATGAAAAGTGTCGGGGAAGCCATGGCCATAGGCCGAAATTTCCCCGAGGCACTGCAAAAGGCCCTGCGTTCTATTGAGCAACAGTCGGCAATCTTTACCTGGGCGCAACCTCGTGACACAGAGGAGATTGGGCAGCTACTGGAAAAAATGAAGCGCCCACATGACTCCCGACTCTCGCTTGCACAGCGCGCATTATGGCTGGGAGCCACAATTGCACAGGTACATGAGGCCACAAATATTGATCCGTGGTTCCTGGATCAAATAGTTCGAATCAATGAAATCGCAGACCAGGTTCACGACAGCCGAGACTTGGTCGCCCCGTTGCTTTTTGAGGCTAAGTCGCTCGGGTTTAGTGATCCACAAATCGCCACCTTGCGGGGTGTCGGTGAATCGCAAATTAGAGAGTTGCGCACACAACTTGGGGTGCTTCCGGTTTTCAAAACTGTTGATACCTGTGCCGCTGAGTTTGCGGCCAAGACTCCTTACCATTACTCGTCATTTGACTTCGAAACTGAAGTAGTTCCTTCTGATCGTCGCAAGATCATTATTTTGGGTTCAGGACCGAACCGAATTGGTCAGGGAATTGAATTTGATTACTCCTGTGTGCATGCCGCAATGACTCTGAGTGAGGTCGGATTTGAAACGATCATGATCAATTGCAATCCCGAGACAGTGTCAACGGATTACGACACCTCGGACCGCTTGTACTTTGAGCCGCTCACATTTGAAGACGTCATGGCAGTAATTGACGTTGAGCGTTCGGTTGGGGAACTTGTCGGAGTGATCGTGCAATTGGGTGGCCAGACCCCACTTGGCTTGGCGCAACCTCTGGCTGACGCAGGCGTGCCCATTATTGGCACCCAGCCCGAAGCAATTCACTCGGCTGAAGATCGAGAAGTTTTTTCTCGAGTGCTGGATCAGGCGAAAGTTCCCGCACCTGCTCATGGGACTGCCCGCTCATTTGCGCAGGCACGGGAAATCGCTCATCGAATCGGTTATCCAGTTTTGGTGCGACCAAGCTATGTACTGGGCGGTCGAGGCATGGAAATTGTTTATGAAGAGGAAATGCTCAAGGAGTATCTGGAGCGGGCAACCCAAATTAACCCCGAGCATCCGGTTTTGGTGGACCGCTTCCTCGACGACGCCGTGGAAATAGATGTGGACGCGCTCTTTGACGGAACGGATCTTTACCTCGCGGGTGTAATGGAGCACATCGAAGAGGCGGGGATTCACTCCGGTGACTCGGCCTGTGCGCTACCGCCCATTACTTTGGGCAGGGAAGAGATTGAACGGATCCGCAACTCAACCTATGCGATAGCCGCCGGGGTCGGCGTGCGCGGATTAATTAATATTCAATTTGCACTCGCATCGGACGTGCTTTATGTCTTGGAAGCCAACCCGCGGGCGTCTCGAACCGTGCCATTTGTGTCAAAGGCAACGGGTGTGCCAATTGCCAAGGCGGCGGCTCGAATTATGGCTGGCGAAAGTATTGCAGCACTTCGTGCGGGTGGAGTCCTTCCCAGACGCGGTGACGGTGGGCAATTGCCTGCAGGGAGTCCGGTGTCAGTGAAGGAAGCTGTGTTGCCATTTGGACGTTTCCACGGAGTCGACACGGTTCTGGGTCCGGAAATGAAGTCAACCGGGGAGGTCATGGGTATCGACTCCTCATTTGGAGTGGCATTCGCCAAATCGCAGGTCGCTGCCTTTAGCGGGGGTCTGCCAACGCGGGGAACCGCATTTGTTTCGCTCGCGAATCGGGATAAGCGCTCAGCCATTTTCCCAGTGAAGCGACTCTCAGACCTCGGATTTGCGATTGTTGCAACGGAAGGTACCGCCGATATTTTGCAACGCAATGGTATCCCCGCACGGGTGATCAGAAAACAATTTGAAGGTGCAGGACCCGGTGGGGAGCCGACAGCGGTGGATTCCATTAACGCTGGTGAAATTGACCTAATTATTAACACGCCGTATGGCGTTGGCCCCCGAAAAGATGGATATGAGATTCGCACCGCCGCGGTTCTTCGTGGAGTTCCATGCATTACAACGGTACAAGGATTGGCTGCTGCAGTGCAAGGTATTGACTCGCTTCTCCACGACCAGCCATGCGTGAAGTCCATCCAAGAGCATGTACGGGGCATGAACTGGGACAGCGTGTAGCGTGGGGCTATGAGTGTGGGTGCAAGTGTGGGTGCAAATCCGGGTGCGATCCAAGTAGATGGTGAAGTGCTTGATGTGCAGCGAACAGGCAAGTACTTCGTCCTGTCTGTGACTGCGCCGGGTATAACTGAACGAACCCGACCGGGACAATTCGTGACCGTCGGCATGGGCGGCGAAGAAAGTTCAATGATTCTTCGGAGGTCTTTCGCAATTCAACGAGTACAAGCTCGCGGAATGTATGGCGGAACGCTTGAATTTGTTGTCTCCCCTGTCGGCAAGGGTACGCAATGGCTCACCAAATTGCGGCGTCACGATCCCCTAAATTTGGTGGGCCCGTTGGGCAAACCGTTTACGCTTCCCACGAAACCCGTAACTTGCGTTCTCGTGGGTGGTGGTTACGGCTCGGCTCCATTAATCATGTTGGCAGAAAGTTTGCGCGACCGTGGCTGCCGGGTTGACACGATTATTGGGGCATCTACCGAGGACAAGCTTTATGGAGGCCTCGAACTCAAACGTGTGTCAACGTCTTTGACCTTGGCCACAGAAGACGGCACGGCAGGAATGCGCGGATGGGTGACTGATGCTTTAATCGACACTCTCGATTCATCTAAAGTTGATGTCGTTTATGCGTGTGGCCCCATGCCCATGTTGGCCAGTGTCGCCGCGGAGTGCACGACCCGGAAGATATTTAGTCAGTGTTCGGTCGAAGAGTCCATGGCTTGTGGGATCGGCGTCTGCATGACCTGTGTTTTACCCGTAATCGGTGAAGACGGTATGACGCGCATGCTGCGCTCCTGTGTTGAGGGCCCTGTTTTCAGAGGTGATCGGGTTCGTTGGGCGGACGTTGGCACAATCCCAGATGGCACCTGGGGCGGAGAGGGGTTGCGATCATGACGCGAACCATAATTTCAACGGGAAAGGCCTCACCCGGATCAACATTCGATCTGCGGACCCATTTGGGCTCACTTGAGTTACATTCACCAGTGTTGACAGCTTCTGGCTGTGCGGCGGCTGGACGCGAACTCGACAACTATTTTGACATCACTGCGATCGGTGGAATCGTCACTAAAAGCATCATGTTGGCACCGCGATCCGGCCGAGCAACGCCGCGCATGGCGGAAACTCCGAGTGGCATGTTGAACTCGATTGGGTTGCAAGGCCCTGGTGTAGAAAGTTTTCTGGAAACTGACCTTGCTTGGCTACAGCAGCGGGGAGCGCGAACTATCGTTTCCATTGCCGGTGGAACAGCTGACGAATTTGGCAAAGTTGCTGCCAAGCTTCGCGTCGCAGGAGGTTTCGACGCAATCGAGGTCAATATTTCTTGCCCCAATGTGGAAGACCGCGGTCAAGTGTTTGCCTGTCGGGCTGATACTGCGGCGCAAATAATTCAAACTGTCCGGCGAAATAGTGACAATAAGATTCCCATTTTCGCGAAGTTGTCACCTGATGTGACAGACATTGTTGAGATTGCAGCATCAGTTTCGCAGGCAGGCGCGACCGGCGTTTCGGTCATAAACACGCTATTAGGCATGGTCATCGATACTGAGACGATGCGACCGGCTCTAGCGGGAGTGACCGGAGGGCTTTCCGGCCCCGCGATCCGGCCAATTGCAGTTCGTTGTATCTGGCAGATCCGAAGCGCATTGCCCGATTTACCCATTATCGGAATGGGCGGGGTCAGAACCGGCCATGATGCCCTCGAAATGATCCTTGCTGGTGCGAATGCAATTTCTGTGGGTACTTCGATCTTTAATGACCCGGCGGCGCCAATGCGCATTCAGAAGGAACTTGAGCAGGAACTGCGCAGTCGCGGTTTCGAGAGCCTCACGCAGGCGATTTCCTTTGCGCACAGAGAAGAAAGTGAAGCCGTGACCGAGACTGCCGCAGGTGAGTCAATAGATCACGGTGAACAGAACTGGGACTTTATTTCCGAATAGCAAGTGCGAAAAGAAAGGCATTCAATGGGAACGGCGCCAATTGCTGTGGCACTTGATGCACAAGAAATTGAATTACTGCGAGAGTGGGCCTGGCAGACCCAGGACGTTGTCTCCACGCTCAAAATTGGGTTAGAAACTTTCTATCGTAATGGTGCAGACGCAATTGAGGTTGTTCGCGAAAGTGGTTGTGATCTGTTCCTTGATGTGAAATTACACGATATCCCAAATACGGTGGCAGGGGCTGCTGCGGTGCTGTCCCGCTATGCGCCAAAGTACCTGACCGTGCACGCCTCGGGGGGACCTGAAATGGTGCGAGCGGCATGTGAGGAATTGCCAGAGACCTTAGTTGCCGCGGTCACCGTGTTGACAAGCCTAGATGACCAAGCGCTCGCTGAAGTGGGGATTTGCACCCCGGCGCAGGACACGGTGTTGCGGCAGGCGGCAT
>DEZY01000141.1 GCA_002365735.1 Actinobacteria bacterium UBA3120 | reverse complement strand
GGCTCGGCAACTCTTGATCGCGGCGAATTGTGCGAACACCACGGGGCTCGGGCGCTCGAGATCTCTGTGAGCTCGCCGGGCTATCAGATCCGTAGTCATCGGAGAAGCCTCGGGAGGAACCTGCGCGATTGGAAGTCTGGACCCGGGATTCGTATTTTTCCGGGGAATTGCGCGAGCTCCGGGGGTCGCCATAGCCGTCGTCAGCGTAATCCTCTGAGTAGGAATCGTCTTCGACCAAACCCAGATAGACAGCCATTCGGCGCACAGAACTAGCCATTTCCTACCCTCTCGTTCCTTCTACTACGCAGACCACACATGTGACCACGACCTACGCTACTGCACATTAGGCCTCTCCCCGAGGATCGCGCTACCGAGTCGGACTTGTGTCGCACCTGCCCGGATGGCATGTTCCAGATCCCCCGACATTCCGGCGGAAATCATGGTCGCCTCCGGGTTCGATTTTTGAACAAGTGCCGCCACTCCCGCCAATTGCCCAAAAGCTGCACCCACGTCAGCGCCCATCTGCGGGTGTGGACCCACTCCCATGACCCCACCGAGGGTTAAATGTGGTGCTTTCTCCAGCTCGGCAACAAAATCAGGGACCATCTCCGGGTTGACCCCACCGCGGTTCATCCCTTCCCGAAATTCCGCGGGATCTAGGTTCACCTGAATTAAGACTCTCAGTGTCTTGTTGGCCTGGGCCGCAGCCCGGTCCAAGGCCACGATCAACTCAAGCCGATCGAGTGTCTCCACCGTGTCGGCCCACCGCGCAACCGAATTGAGCTTCTTACTTTGTAATTGTCCGACCATGTGCCAACTTATTGAATCAAGATCTTCACATTCGACATATTTGCTCTTGCCCTCTTGATCCCGGTTTTCACCAAAAGCTTGCTGACCTAATCCACTCAAGATGTGAATGTCAGCTGACGGATAAGTCTTTGAAATCACAAGTAAATCGACCCGCCTTCCCTCCCTTACCGCGTCAATGCGCCGGTGCGCGGCTTGTAGATTGCGGTCCAATTCTTGGGCTCGGAGGCTGGCGTTTTCCCTCATGATGGCACCTGGATTTCACACATGGCTACAACTATTCCTTGCCGCCCGGTTCTGTTTTCACGCCGGTAGGAAAATAGGGTTTTCGGGTTTTCGTAAGTACATCCACCGACTACCACTGGCTCAATTCCCGCACTCATCAATTGTGTGAGAACTCCTTCTCGCACGTCTATCCCACCAGGCGAGCGCAGAACAGCCTCGGCCACCTCACGCTGAGAGAAGGACCGAATCAACTCGCGTCGGTCTACCGCGCTGGAGTAGCAGGCGCCACAGATGGCGGGCCCCACAACAGACTGAATGTGGGTTGCGCCCCGCACCCGAAGTTCTGCGATCGTGGCTTCAACTACTCCAGCCACGATCCCCTTCCATCCACAGTGGACCGCGCTGATCAGTGGGGTATCCCCCTCGCGGGATGCACAGAAAATTAATGGAACACAGTCAGCACCCATCGCCACCAACCCCAACTCCGGGCGGTCGGTAATGAGGGAATCAACGCCGGGGAATGTCCCAGCACCGTGCACGCGCGCAATTGAACTTCCATGTGCCGCCTGCATGAGCGCTAAGTCGGCTCCCTTCACGCCAACGAGCGCCGCGAGTGAATTTAGATTGCGGGAAGTCGCCGAGGGATCGTCTCCCACATGGGGGGCGATATTCGCTTGGCTGAATTCGCCCACGCTAGAGCCTCCCAAACGACCAGTGACCGCCCAGCACACTGGACGGTCACCAGGTGCCACCGGCGCAAAAACGCCACTGGCAAGGGGAAGAATCATTTACTTCAAGAAATCAGGGATATCTAGGTCATCGTCTGTGTCATCAAATGACACTGCTTTGGGTTTTTGCACGCTCTGTCCAAAAACCGGTGCTTCGGAGATCGCAGCATCTTTTGCCGAAACTTTCTTGGTCGGTGGTTCCCCACCATCAAAGCCAGCCGCAATCACGGTCACTCGGACTTCGTCCCCCAACGTGTCATCAATGACCGCACCGAAAATAATATTGGCATCCGGATGCGCTGCGTCAGCAACGAGTCGGGCCGCTTCATTGATTTCAAATAGCCCGAGGTCGCTTCCGCCGGAGATCGAGAGCAAGACGCCGTGTGCGCCATCAATCCCAGCTTCCAGCAGCGGACTGGAAATCGCCTTTTCCGCAGCCTGAACTGCGCGGTCTTCTCCGCGAGAGGAGCCAATGCCCATCAATGCAGAACCGGCCGCATGCATGACACTCTTCACGTCAGCAAAGTCCAGGTTAATCAAACCTGGCGTTGTAATCAGGTCGGTGATTCCACTGACTCCTTGTAGGAGAACATGGTCGGCCTGTCGGAATGCATCGATTACTGAGATTTCGCGGTCGGCAAGTGAGAGCAATCGATCATTGGGAATAACAATGAGAGTATCGACTTCGGCGCGCAATTCATCTACGCCCTGGTCTGCCTGCGACATGCGGCGACGGCCTTCAAACCCAAAGGGCCTAGTGACCCACTTGCCAACATAAACCATCGCACCGCATCCGCGCCATGCTGATCCATGAGAGGAATCGGTTC
>DEZY01000174.1:17461-17648 GCA_002365735.1 Actinobacteria bacterium UBA3120 | reverse complement strand
AGCCAATGGCGGCTGCAATCGGAGCGGGACTTCCGGTTCACGAACCAACCGGCAATATGGTCGTGGACATTGGCGGCGGCACATCCGAGGTGGCCGTCATTTCCCTCGGTGGAATTGTCACGAGCCTTTCTGTGCGGGTGGGTGGAGACGAACTAGATGGCGCCATTATCCAATACATTAAGAAGGA
>DEZY01000174.1:13935-17233 GCA_002365735.1 Actinobacteria bacterium UBA3120 | reverse complement strand
CTGCTGGGCGAGCGCACAGCGGAAGAAATCAAGATTGCGATTGGCTCGGCGTTCCCCATGCCGGATGAACCACACGCGGAAATCCGTGGACGCGATCTGATCACGGGGTTACCTCGAACAATTGTTGTTTCTTCCGAGGAAATCCGTCGAGCTATTGATGAGCCAGTTAATGCGATCGTCGATGCTGTGAAGTCAACACTTGATCGAACACCGCCCGAACTCTCGGGTGACATCATGGATCGCGGAATTGTTCTCACCGGTGGTGGGGCAATGCTCACCGGACTCGATGAGCGGTTGCGACATGAAACTGGAATGCCAATTGTGATCGCGGACCGACCACTGGATTGCGTTGCACTGGGATCGGGCAAGTGCGTTGAAGAGTTTGATGCATTGCAGCAGGTGCTCGTATCTGAACCGCGTAGGTAGCCATGCTCTCGCGTCGCGCTCGGATCATTCTCTCGATATTGGTCGTCGCATCACTCACTTTTGTGATCCTGGATCTTCGCGGTGGTGACGGCCCTTTTTCTAGTGCACGTGCAGCGGTCGGTTCTATTCTTGGAGGCATTCAGCGAGGCGCCGCCACGATTGTTTCGCCTATCACCGGAGCAGGTGAATGGTGGAGCACCCAGGTGGGGCAATCTGGGCAGATTCGAGAGTTGACCGCTGAAAACGAGAGATTGAATTCGGCATTAGTGAGTGCTGAAAACGATATTGCGCGGGCCAATCAGCTCGATGCACTTCTGAAAGTGGCCGGCGTCGGTCGCTACCGAGTTATTCCGGCCGAAGTCATTGCAGTTGGTCCAGCCCAAGACTTTGCGTGGACGGTGGCGATAGATGCCGGATCCCTTGATGGTCTAGAAGATGACATGACCGTGATTAATGGCGATGGGCTCATTGGACGGGTACTTAAGGTCTTCGATAGCACGGCAACAGTGGTGCTCATCGTTGATCCAGAGTCCTCGGTGGGTGGGCGCGTGGCTGGTTCCCAGGAGATCGGCATCGTCTCTGGCACTGGCCGGCAGAATTCACTCGAATTCCAATTACTGGATCCGCTCGGGCAAGTTGCCTCAGGTGATGCGGTTGTTACTTTTGGCTCAAAAGGGGGTCGCCCATACGCCCCTGGACTCCCGATTGGCGAAGTTGTTGACGTTACCGGGACCGCGGGCGAACTGTCCCGCGTCGCAACCGTAAAGCCTTTTGTAGACGTTTCTGAATTGAGTGTTGTCGGAGTAGTAGTCAAACCGCCACGTGAAGACCCACGTGATTCGGTGCTGCCCAACGCCCCAAGTGCAATCCCTACTCCCGCACCTACTCCAACCCCAAGTTCATCACAAGAAAAAGAGACGGCGGCAACGCCGGCTCCCAGCGACGGTTGATCAATGGCGATTCGTGAAGGATTATTCATCGGGACGTGTATTTTCCTCGCCGTTCTGATTGAACTGACTCTGCTCAGCCGACTTGGGATTCCGGGTGCTACCCCAGACATTGTTGTTGTGATCGTTGTGGCAATTGCTTTCGCAACGGGCCCGCTACAAGGTGCGACCGCTGGGTTCGCCGCGGGAATTCTTTTGGATTTGTCACCGTCATCGGACACTTTGGTGGGAGTTAACGCGATTATTTACCTCATTATTGGATTTGCCGCGGGATTCTGGCTTGATCCCAGGGATCGGAGACTTCCGGTCATGATCGGAATCGCTGCCCTGAGTACCGCTGCCGCGGCCTTCGGAACGGCCATTGTGGACACGGTCCTTGGCGGGGAGCGCGTCAATTGGGCGGAGGTTCCGTGGATCACGTTGAGCGCAGCCCTCTATGGAGCGCTGCTATCCGTGCTGATTATTCCGCTCATTGCCCGACTGGCCCGACCGCTTTTGACCGAAATGTCTGTTTCCTAAGGGAACCTAGATCCATGATTGGGCGTCGTACCCGTGCGGATTGTTCTCCATGTCGCTGCCCATGTTGCTGGCCATCTTGCTGCCCATGTTGCTGGCACATGATGGCGACACACGCATAATGGTGTGGACGCAGTGGACGTTACGGCTAATCGAGGAACTGGAAAGGGGTGCCTGTGAGCGAAAGATCTAATCTACGACTGATAATTTTGGGCATCCTGATTTTCTCGCTGATGGTGACTCTGGTCTCTCGTTTGTTCTTTCTGCAGGTCATCACCGGCGACCAGTATCGAGCTGCGGCGGCAGACAATACGGTTCGTGAAGTGATAGAACCCGCTGTCCGTGGACTAATTTTAGATCAAGCCGGCCGACCATTGGTGTCCAACCGAACGTCAATCGTGGTCACAATTGACCGACAGGAGCTGGAGCAACAAGCCAAAAGCGGCGATCGGGTAATCAAAAGACTCGCCAAGATTTTGGGGAAGTCACCCGAATCGATAACAGAGCGACTCATGCCCTGTGGCACTGAAGATGCACCCAAGCCACCTATTTGCTGGAATGGTTCGACCTATCAAGCCGTACCCGTTGCATCAGATGTTGATCCGCAAACCGCATTGACAATCATGGAAAAACGCTCAGAGTTTGCCGGAGTTACGGCTAAGTTAACGGCAGTCCGTGAGTACAGCGGACCATTTGATGTAAACGCCGCACACATTTTGGGCTACTTGGGACCGGTAACCGAAGAACAGATAACTGCCCAAGGCGAGTCTGACGCTTACGACAGATTGCGGCGTACCGATGCGACCGGGCGATCAGGATTGGAAAAGTATTACGACGATCAATTACGCGGTACGCCAAGTGTGACCACCCTTGAAGTCGATACTTCGGGTCAAATCACCGGAACCTTAGACCAAAAACCGGCTGTCTCAGGTAACTACCTCGTGTCGACTATTGACGCCAAATTGCAATCGGTTGTTGAAAAGCAGTTAGTCGCTGCCGTTCAACGAGCTCAAGGGCAGGGCTACCCCGGTGACTCGGGGGCGGCGGTGGTCGTTGACGTGCGAAATGGGCACGTCCTTGCCATGGCCAGTTATCCCACCTACGACCCAGGTATTTGGGTGGGCGGCGTCACTCCGAAGCAATACAAGTCATTGATTAAGAGTGACTCACTTTCTTCAAATGCTACGCAAGGTCTTTTTGCGCCGGGGTCAACCTACAAAGTTGTCAGCACCGCGGCGGCTGGCAAGGAAGGGTACTCGTTGTATTCGGACTATAAGTGCCCAAAAAATCTCAAACTTGGTACCCAAGTTTTCCGAAACTATGAATCCGCAGCCTATGGTCAAATTTCGTTGGCCCGGGCCCTCGAAGTCTCTTGTAACACGGTGTTTTATGGCTTGGCAGATCGCATG
>DEZY01000174.1:0-13758 GCA_002365735.1 Actinobacteria bacterium UBA3120 | reverse complement strand
CATGTGGGAAGCCGCCGGCGGAAACGATGCAACTCGCGATTCAGCCGACCCGATCGCAGATGCGGCCTCCATGTTCGGATTTGGAACCCCCACCGGAATTGATCTCCCGGGTGAGTCTGCGGGGCGGATCTCAGGTCGAGCATTCAAGGTCCAAAACTGGGAAGCCAAGCGGGATACGTGGTGCGAAAACGCAATCTCGGGTTACCCCCAGACTCGAAAAACCGATCCCAAGTTGGCCGACTACTACACCGCGCTTGATAAAGAGAACTGCGCAGACGGTTTCCGTTGGCGCGAGGGTGACGCATTAAACGCCGCGATTGGTCAGGGGGACACCGCGGTGACTCCCTTGCAAATGGCAATGGCCTATTCCGCAATTGCTAACGGCGGTACCGTGCATGAACCTAGCTTGATCAAGGCGGTCATGGGTTCGGACGGCACTGTGATCGATCAGATCGAACCATCGGTTAAGTCCACCCTTGATCTACCCAAGTCAACACTTAAATTCCTAAAGAATTCGCTGCCCGGAGTGACAACGGATGGATCCGGCAAGACACCGTTCTTGGGCTTCCCACTCGATCAAATCCCGGTAGCCTCAAAGACCGGTTCGGCGCAGGTCACCGGCGACAAAGTGTCAACTTCATGGTTTGCCTCGTACGCTCCGGCAAACAAACCGAGATACGCCATAGTCATGATGGTGACGCAGGGCGGAACTGGATCCAAAACAAGTGGGCCCAGTGTCCGCAAGATTTACGAATCCCTATTTGGAATAAAAGGAAAAGATGTCAATCCGAATCGGAGCGTCCTCGTTGGTGGGGAACCGTCAAAATCCTTGCCCATCATTCGACCCGATGGAACTCCGGTAGCGCCTAAAGGCAAAATGTCGGGTGTGACTACCGCGAGTGGGTCGGATTAGTGGCCAAGTTCTATGCGAGCACAAGTGCCGATAGTGCGCTGGCGGGCGCCGGCTCGCGATCGGGCGCCCGGGGCCAAGGATTTTGGCGGGATTTAGATTGGATTCTGCTCATTGCCGGACTCGCTCTCACGGTGTTAGGTTCAGTACTCGTGTGGTCTGCCAGTCGGGCTGATCTCGCGTCGCCAACTGACCCGCAGTCCTACCTTAAACGTCATGTGATTAACGTCGTTGTTGCAATCGTCTTGGGCTATTTCGCATCGCGTCTGAACTATCGCTGGTTGCGTGCTTACACCCCAATTATTTATGGAATCTCATTTTTTCTACTGCTTTTACCGTTTGTACCCGGAATCGGTGTCACCGTTGCCGGTGCTCGCGCGTGGATTGATCTCCCAGGCGGGTTGACATTGCAACCATCGGAGTTCATGAAAATCGCCGTAATTCTCATGATGGCGGTGCTGCTCTCCGAGCGCAAAGATATTGAGATCGAGCCGTCAGGGCGTGACGTGTTATTGGCGTTGACCGCAGCGGGCCTGCCCATCGGTGTGATCCTGCTGCAAAACGACACGGGAACCGTGCTGGTTCTGGGGACGGTCGCTGTTTCGGTCATAGCTGTGGCAGGAATTCGCACTAGGTGGCTTGTTGGCCTGATCGGGAGTGCAGCACTTTCCATGTTGTTGGCAGTTCAACTGGGACTCCTTAAGCAGTACCAGGTCGCTCGACTTACCTCATTTATTTCTCCTGACAGCGACACCGGCGCTTCGGCTTACAACGCAAATCAGGCGCGAATTGCAATTGGCGGCGGCGGCTGGTTTGGCGTTGGCCTGTTTGAGGGCCCCCAAACCCAAGGTAAGTTCGTTCCGGTTAACGAGAGCGACTTCATTTTCACCGTGAGCGGCGAAGAGCTCGGATTTATTGGTTCAGTCCTTTTGATTCTCTTGCTGGCTGTGCTCCTGTGGAGAGCAGCAACGATCGCGTGGAAAGCAGATGACCAGTATGGGCGCCTAGTGGCAACTGGCGTACTTGCTTGGCTGGCATTTCAAACATTTGAAAATATTGGGATGACCCTGGGAATCATGCCGATTACGGGTATTCCACTCCCGCTAGTTTCAGCCGGTGGGACATCCATGATGGCTGTCTGGATCGCCATTGGCCTTCTTCAAACAGTGCGATTACACGAAGCACGCAGTGATATTTAGCACTTTTACGGAAATTAGGTAACCTTTCCCATATGACTTCCCAAACTGTGGCCACCAGCAACTCTGACAATATTGATGCCCGACAAAGCCGCGACCGTGGGATAAGCGTTTTCCCTCAACTCGAAGCGCTGCTCCCGCTGATCTCAAAGCCCATCCAATACGTGGGTGGGGAACTCAACGCGGTGACCAAGCCGTGGGATGAGGCAATCGTGCACTGGGCCTTGATGTACCCGGACGCCTACGAAGTGGGTGCTCCCAACCAAGGAGTCCAGATTCTTTATGAAATACTCAATGAGCAGCCTGACGTTCTAGCCGAGCGAACCTATTCCGTCTGGCCTGACCTTGAAGCGCTGATGCGTGAGCATCAGGTCCCCGCTTTCACTGTCGACGCGCACCGAAGTGTTGCCGACTTTGATTTACTGGGTCTTTCATTCAGTACCGAATTGGGTTATACCAACATGTTGACGGCTCTGAGTCTGGCAAACATTCCACTGCATGCCGTTGACCGCGACGACCATCCGATTGTGGTGGCGGGTGGCCACGCGGCCTTCAATCCCGAGCCGATTGCGCAATTCGTTGATGCCGCGGTTCTGGGTGATGGTGAAGAAGCAGTTCTGCTGATCTCAAATATCGTGAAGGCCTGGATCAATGCCGGTCGTCCAGGTGGCCGCGAAGGTGTCCTGTTAGAGCTGGCCAGAACCGGCTGTGTATATATCCCACAATTTTACGACGTCGAATATTTACCGGATGGTCGGATTAAGCGAGTCGTACCGAATCGAGCAGATGTTCCCTCCCGAATTACAAAGTTCACCCTGATGGACCTTGATGCGTGGCCGTACCCCAAGGCCCCACTTGTCCCATTGGCCGAAACCGTGCACGAGCGCATGAGTGTGGAGATTTTCCGTGGCTGCACTCGAGGTTGTCGCTTTTGTCAGGCCGGAATGATTACGCGGCCAGTGCGCGAACGCAGCATTACCAGCATCGCGGAGATGGTGGAAAACGGTCTGGAAAAAACGGGATTTGAGGAAGTTGGTCTGCTTTCACTCTCCAGCGCTGACCATTCAGAGATCGGTGACTTGGCGCGCAACTTGGCCGACCGCTACGAAGAAACGCAGACTTCGCTTTCACTCCCGAGCACTCGGGTGGATGCATTCAATGTTGATTTAGCTAATGAACTTTCCCGCAATGGTCGACGAAGTGGACTAACTTTCGCACCCGAAGGCGGTAGTGAGCGAATTCGTCGAGTGATCAACAAGTTGGTCAGCGAAGAGGACCTGATTCGCACGGTGACAACGGCTTACGGGGCTGGGTGGCGCAACGTGAAGTTGTATTTCATGTGCGGGTTGCCGACTGAGACCGATGAAGACATTTTGCAAATTGCCACAATGGCGAAGGAAGTAATTCGCGCTGGCCGCGAAGCAAGTGGGCGCCGCGACATCAAGTGCACAGTGTCAATTGGTGGATTTGTTCCTAAGCCACACACCCCCTTCCAATGGGCCGCGCAACTTGATCACGAAGCGACCGACGCGCGATTGCACAAACTCAAAGATGCGATCAGAAACGACAAAGAGTTTGGTAAGGCAATCGGCCTGCGCTATCACGATGGGAAACCTGGGATCGTTGAGGGAATTCTTTCCCGAGGCGACCGTCGAGTGGGCAACATCATCGAAACGGTATGGAAAAACGGTGCGCGTTTTGACGGTTGGGGAGAATACTTCTCGTTTGACCGGTGGATGGAATCTGCACAGTACGCATTAGAGGGCACAGGTGTGGACGTTGATTGGTTTACCACCCGCGAACGTGATTACACCGAAGTGCTGCCCTGGGATCACCTGGACTCTGGTCTTGATTCGGAGTGGTTGTGGGAAGACTGGCAAGACGCACTCGCGGAGGTGGCTGTCGACGACTGTCGATGGACCCCTTGTTTTGATTGCGGGGTATGCGAGCAAATGGACACCGAAATTCAGGTGGGGCCGACGGGGGTCACTGACTTACCGATGCCAAGTCCTCGAGTGTCCCCGGTGTTGGCGCAGTGATCTGAGATGGCGAGTAAGCCGCCGGAGCGCAATTTGGCGCCAATTGCCCAGAAACTGCGTGTGCGTTATGCAAAACGTGGGCGCTTGAGGTTTTCCAGTCACCGGGATTTTCAGCGTGCACTTGAGCGTGCCTTACGTCGGGCCGGGGTCCCCATGGCCTACAGCGCCGGGTTTTCGCCACACCCGAAAATTTCATATTCAAATTCGGCACCTACCGGGGTAGCGAGTGAAGCCGAGTACGTTGAAATAGGCGTGACTCGGCCTTGTGACCCCAGCAAACTCCGAGACGAACTTGATGCGGCCCTGCCCGAGGGGCTGGACGTCATTGAGGTAATCGAGGCGACTTCACGTGATTTCTCAGCCCGCCTAGAAGCGAGTTTGTGGGAAATGGAAATTTACGCACCCGCTCAAGAAGTGGCCGAGGCGGTAGAGGCTTTGCTCGGCGCATCCGAAGTCTTGGTTGAGCGAATGACCAAGTCGGGAAAGAGAGTTTTCGATGCCCGAAGTGCCATTCTCCTCATGGAAAGTGTGTCTCAAAGCGCGGTAACTGCCCCCGCACACACCCAAATGCCGCCGGAGTGTGTCATACTCCATGTGGTTGTCCGGCATGTAGTTCCGTCGGTTCGACCCGATGATGTACTTACTGCACTGAAGCAGGTGGGAACTCTGGAGCCGCGCAAACCCGTGAGGGTCACCAGGCTGGCGCAGGGACCACTGACCGAAGTGAGTATCTCGATCGAGGATCCGTTCGATCCTGATCGCGTACTTGTGTAGCCCAACATCATGTGGCGATAGGGGAAGTCGCAGCGCATCACGCGCGAACCCCTAGCGCAGCCCTAAAAGCTTGTAGTAGCGCGCACCACCCCGGTAGAGGGCTAAGCCCCCCGTAATTGCCAAGTGATTGCGCTACACACGGACCCGAATGCGGGTGATGCCGCATTCCTAAAGGAGCGACCATCATGGTCGAAGAAACACCGGTAGTAAAAAAGACTCGTCGTGCAGCATCCCGACCGGCTGGCCCAGCAGGCAGCGTCGACACGGCTGAAAGCGAAAAGCCGGCGGAAAAAGCCCCCAAGAAGGTAGCCAAAAAGACGGTTAAAGCCAAGGTTCCATTGTTCCAGGTAGCGACCGAACCCCCTTCGGAGACTAAGAAAGTAACTAAGAAGGTGAGCGCCCCCGTTAAGGGCAAGGGCAAAGTCACTAAGAAAGTAGCGGCCCCAGCCCCACAAGAGAGCGAAGCCCCACCGGCAGCAGATTCACCAAAGTCCGATGAGGACAGTGACGACTTGTCAAATAACCCTCGGCGCAGGCGTGGTGGCCGTGGCCGTCGACGTAAAGCCGATGATGGTAATGAAACTACGACAGATGAAACCCAGCCTGAAATAGATGAAACCCAGGAAGTCGCGGATGAATCCGAAGGGGATTCAGCGCAAGACGATGACGGAACCGGTGCCAGCACCAAGCGCCGCCGCCGCCGTCGCCGGGCCGGTCAGGGCGACGATTCTGAAGGAGACGATCCCAACACGGTTGTTCGGGTTCGCGAGTCTCGCCGCAAGCAAAATGAGGACATCAAGGGTTCAACCCGCATCGAAGCCAAAAAGCAACGCCGACGCGAGGGCCGCGATCAAGGCCGACGTCGTGCACCGATTCTGACCGAGGCCGAGTTCCTCGCTCGGCGTGAGTCGGTGGAGCGAGTCATGGCGATTCGGCAACAAGGTGACAAAACCCAGATTGCAGTTCTCGAAGATGGCGTCTTGGTTGAGCACTATGTAACTCGTGGCTCCGCCACCTCACTTGTTGGTAACGTGTATATCGGCCGAGTGCAAAACGTGCTACCAAGCATGGAAGCGGCATTCGTTGACATTGGCAAAGGCCGTAACGCGGTCCTTTATGCGGGCGAAGTCAACTGGGATGCGGCTGGGCTTGAAGGAAATGAAAAGCGAATCGAGCTGGCTCTCAAGCCTGGCGACCACATTCTGGTGCAGGTGACAAAGGATCCTGTTGGGCAAAAGGGTGCGCGCTTAACAAGCCAGATTTCTCTTCCCGGCCGCTTTTTGGTCTACGTACCCGATGGCTCGATGACCGGCATTAGTCGCAAACTTCCCGAAAACGAGCGCAGTCGACTGAAAGCAATTCTCAAGCGGGTTATGCCAGAAGATGCTGGTGTCATTGTTCGCACAGCGGCCGAAGGCGCGCCAGAAGATGCACTTGAGCAGGATGTGCAGAGATTGACCGCGCTCTGGGAAGACATTTCTAGCAGCAATAAGAGCACCAGTGCGCCGTCAATGTTGTATGCAGAACCTGACATCGCGATCAAGGTAGTGCGAGATATTTTTAATGAAGATGTCAACAAGATGGTAGTTTCCGGTGACACCGTTTGGACAACTGTTGATGCTTACATCAGCGCGGTTGCTCCCGATCTCCTTGACCGACTGGAGCACTGGACTGATTCCAAGGATCTCTTTGCCCAACTTCGGGTCGACGAGCAGCTGCTCAAAGCCCTAGACCGCAAGGTGTACCTGCCTTCCGGTGGATCATTAGTAATTGACCGCACCGAGGCGATGACCGTGGTTGACGTCAACACTGGCAAGTTCACCGGTCAGGGCGGAAACCTTGAATCGACAGTTACCAAAAACAATGTTGAAGCGGCCGAGGAAATTGTTCGTCAGCTGCGGCTGCGAGACATTGGTGGAATCATCGTGGTCGACTTCATTGACATGGTGCTCGAAAGTAACCGCGATCTGGTCCTGCGCCGACTCATTGAGTGTCTCGGCCGAGATCGGACCAAGCACCAGGTGGCGGAAGTTACCTCCCTAGGGCTGGTCCAAATGACCCGCAAGCGCATTGGGTCTGGTCTGATCGAGTCCTTCTCCCATGAGTGTGAGGCGTGCAACGGTCGTGGAGTCAAGGTTTCCCTCAATGATGAACCCCACCACGAGGCACCGGTGCGTTACCGCCGCCCCGCAAATGCGGTGGATCCGGCTATGGTCGCGGCAAAAGCCCTTGAGGCAGCACAGGCACTTCAGCAGGAGGAGCAATCCCCGACTGAGGAAGCGCCTGCTGAAGAAACCGCTAGTGAACACCCGGCTGTGGGGGAAACTGATCCGGTGTAGCCCCCAAGTTTACGTCCCCGTATGATTCTGCATTCGGGGTGTGTTCCCCCCAAGCAACGCACGCAAAAGCAAGACTTATGAGCAAGACCGACAGGAGTTCGTGGTGTACGCCATAGTTAAAGCCGGTGGACGGCAAGAGAAGGTTGCAGTAGGCGACCGGATAGTGGTGGACCGGGTTCCCGGCGCACCAGGTTCAACTTATGAACTCCGAGCGTTGCTCCTCGTTGAAGACGGAAAGGTCACCAGCGACTCGGCAACACTTGCCAAGGTCAAGGTGACCGCTGAGGTCGTTGATCACCATCGCGGCGTCAAAATTGACATTCTGAAGTACAAAAACAAGATCGGTTACCGTCGTCGTCAGGGCCATCGCTCTGAGTTGACCGCGGTTAAGGTCACCGACATCGCGACAGGGAAGTGAACCATGGCACATAAGAAAGGTGCATCTAGCTCCCGGAACGGACGCGACAGTAATTCACAGCGCCTCGGCGTAAAGCGTTTCGGTGGACAAGAAGTCAACGCTGGGGAAATAATTGTCCGCCAGCGCGGAACCCACTTTCACCCCGGCAACAACGTGGGACGCGGCAAGGACGACACGCTGTTTGCACTGAGCGAGGGCGTCGTTGAGTTCGGAACTGCCCGTGGCCGCCGAGTTGTCAACATTGTCCTTGGAGCGTAATTCTCCATACATTGTTTTAGCAAGGAAGGCGGGTCCACTGGGCCCGCCTTTTTTCATTTCGCGAACAGATAAGGAGGTGAACTGATGGCAACATTCGTTGATCACACAACAATCCACGCCCAAGGCGGTAATGGTGGCCATGGTTGCGCTTCGGTCATGCGTGAAAAGTTCCGACCATTGGGTGGACCTGACGGTGGTAACGGCGGTCGTGGCGGTGATGTGGTTGCAGTGGTTGACCCTCAGGTAACGACCCTCATGGCATTTCACCACAGCCCACACCGAACTGCTGACAATGGCAAGCCGGGGCATGGCTCGAACCGACACGGTGCGAACGCGGAAAACATCGTGCTTAATGTTCCCGCGGGAACAGTTGTTCGCGCCGCCAACGGTGAAGTGCTCGTAGATCTGCTTGTCCCAGGTGAAACATTCGTAATCGCCCAGGGTGGTCGAGGTGGCCTAGGCAATGCGTCCCTGGCTTCGCCGAAGCGCAAAGCTCCAGGTTTCGCGCTCCTTGGCGAGCCGGGCAGCCAACGCGAAGTTGTGCTTGAACTCAAAACTGTTGCTGATGCCGCTCTCGTGGGTTTCCCCAGCGCCGGTAAATCCAGTGTAATCGCGGCGATGAGCTCAGCGAGGCCCAAGATCGCGGACTACCCCTTCACCACGCTGGTGCCTAATCTTGGCGTCGTGACCGCCGGCGACGTTGTGTACACGATCGCAGACGTGCCTGGGCTCATCCCGGGCGCGAGTCAAGGCAAAGGCTTGGGCCTTGATTTCTTGCGCCATGTGGAGCGGTGCAGTGTGATTGTGCACGTACTGGATTGTGCCACCCTTGAGCCCAATCGTGACCCACTGACTGATCTGAAGATCATTGAATCAGAGCTCGAGCAGTATGGCGGCCTTGATGACCGACCACGGCTCGTCGTTCTCAACAAGATCGACGTTCCTGAAGCCCGGGATCTCGCCGACATGGTTAACCCAATGATCGAAGAGATGGGCTACCAGGTATTCGAAATTTCAGCGGTTTCCCATGAAGGTTTGCGGCCGTTGAGTTTTGCTATTGCCAAACTGGTGGCAGAAAAGCGCGCAGCTGAAGCGGCAGTTGAAATGCCACGAATAATCCTAACCCCGAAGGCAGTTGACGACTCGGGTTTCACGGTTTCCTTTGAGGGTGAAGGCTTCCGAATTCGCGGTCACCGCCCAGAGCGCTGGATTCGACAAACAGATTTCGGTAATGACGAAGCGGTCGGTTACCTCGCTGATCGGCTAGCCCGGCTGGGCGTGGAAGAGGAGTTGATTGCTGCCGGCGCGACGCCCGGATGCGCAGTCATGATCGGTCCCGAAGAAAACGCGGTCGTGTTTGACTGGTTCCCATCGGTTGGTTCGGCAAGCCAAGGTCCGCGTGGAAGTGATTCACGGCTCGAGACCCGAACCGAGTACCTGTCCTAATGTCAGCGACTCGGACTTCGATTGCAAGAGCTGGTCGAATTGTTGTCAAGATTGGATCATCGTCGCTTTCTTCAGTTGGGGGTGGGCTAAAGAACGATGTTGTTGAGCGTTTGGCAGATGCCGTTGCTCGGCGACGCAATAGCGGCCACGAAATAATTGTCGTTTCCAGTGGCGCCATTTCGACCGGGATGCCGGCACTTGGGTTAACCAAACGACCAAAAGATCTACCAACCCAGCAGGCTGCGGCCAGCGTTGGGCAAGGAATTCTGCTGGCCGCCTACACGGCTGCATTTGCCCGGCACAACATCACCGTTGGCCAAGTGTTATTGACAAGTGAAGATGTGGCGCGTCGCAGTCACTATCGCAATGCGCAGCTCACATTTGATCGGCTACTAGAACTTGACGTACTCCCAATTGTTAATGAAAACGACACGGTTGCAACGGACGAAATTCGACTGGGGGACAACGACCGACTTGCAGCGCTGGTTGCGCATGTCACCAATGCGAATGCTTTGATTCTGCTCTCTGATGTTGACGGACTCTACGACGGGCCGCCGCACCGACCAGACTCTCGACATATCCCCGAAGTTGGGCACTACACCGAACTTGCCGGCATGCGAATTGGCGGAATTGGTTCCGAAGGAATTGGCAGTGGCGGCATGGCGACCAAAGTTCAGGCCGCTCGAATTGCATCGGCAGCAGGGGTCCCCACTTTATTGGCTGCAACTGTGCAGATCAGTGACGCTCTCGGGGATGCGAGTGTGGGAACCGCTTTCGCCTCGACCGGTAAGCGCAGTTCCTTACGGCATCTATGGCTGGCCCATGCAACCACCCCGAGCGGCTCGGTAATTCTTGATTCGGGGGCTGTTGAGGCGATTGCGGTCCGCAGACTGTCACTGCTGCCTGCTGGCATTACCGGGGTTACCGGGATGTTCCTCGCCGGTGACCCGGTTGATATCTGTGGACCTGACGGAGTTGCCTTTGCTAGAGGGTTGGTCACCTACGACTCCGCCGAACTCCCTGAGCTGCTGGGGCGCAACACCAAAGAGCTCGCTGCCGAGCGTGGCGCCGGCTATGACCGTGAAGTGATTCACCGTGACGACTTGGTTCTCCTTGATCCGTAGGCGTTCGCTGCATTAGAGTTGAGCCGTGGATACGGTGAAAGAAGTCGCGCAGCGCGCCAAAAATGCAGCCCGAGAATTGCGCATGCTTACGCGTGATCAAAAAGACGATGCACTGCGAGTAATCGCGGCCAGGCTTAAGGCTGAGAAAGATTTCATTTCAACGCAAAACCACTTGGACCTTGAAGCAGCGCGAGCAGTGGGGACGTCAGAGGCGTTGATTGACCGGTTGACTCTTGATGGCGAACGAATTGAAGCGATCGCCAATGCGTTAATCGACGTCGCTGCCCTCCCGGATCCAGTAGGTGAAGTTGTGCGTGGTTACACCTTGCCCAACGGACTGCAAGTGCGGCAAACCCGGGTTCCCTTGGGCGTAGTGGGCATGATCTACGAAGCGCGGCCTAATGTCACAGTTGATGCTGCCGGACTATGTCTAAAGAGCGGAAACGCGGCACTCCTGCGCGGTTCATCTAGTGCATATAACACAAATCTCGCACTAATTGAGGTAATGCGAAAGGCACTTGTTGAAGTGGGCATTCCTGCTGATGCAATTGCTTTAGTTCCCGGTCACACCCACGAGTCGGTCAATGAGTTGATGAAGGCCCGGGGTTTAGTTGACGTATTGATTCCACGCGGCGGTGCATCGTTAATTCAAAATATAGTGAATAACTCACTTGTCCCAGTAATTGAGACGGGAGTGGGTAACTGTCACGTCTATGTCGACAAAGATGCTGACCTCAACATGGCAGTAGACATCGTGCTCAATAGTAAGACGCAACGAGTTAGTGTGTGCAATGCTGCCGAGACGCTACTCGTTCATGAAGCTGTCGCAGATACCTTTTTGCCTGAGTTATTCGCGCAATTCAAGGCTCGCTCGGTCACAGTTCATGGCGATGAAAAAATGCAGCCACATGCGCAATTGGCGGGTGTGGATTGGGCGCCGGTCAACGACGAAGATTGGGCGGCGGAATACTACTCAATGGATATTGCTGCCGGAATTGTCCCCAGTGTTGAAGCTGCCGTTGAACACATCCTGACCTGGTCTTCGGGTCACACCGAGGCGATCGTTTCTAGTAGCGCCCCCACTATCGCCTATTTCACATCAGCGGTTGACTCAGCCGCGGTAATGGTTAACGCGTCAACTCGCTTCACAGATGGTGCAGAATTTGGGTTTGGGGCCGAAATCGGGATCTCCACCCAAAAACTCCATGCCAGGGGACCCATGGGTCTTACCGAACTCACGACCACCACTTTTATCGTCTCGGGCAACGGTCAAGTCCGAAAGTAGCGACCCGGTAGGGTTACGCCACGTACAGATTGAGGGAGTGACATGGATTTTTCAGTAGCAGCTCGGGTCGGTGAGGTTTTGGCCAGCGAGGAGGGTGGCGGCAGCGTCGTGAGCCCTTATGTAATTGGTGGTTTTGGCTTTCTCGCCCTCGTCACGCTGTTGATTCTCACCCTCATGATCAACGTAGACCGCTAAACATCCGTGCAGTTTCGGATTGGAATTCTGGGCGGTTCATTTGATCCGATCCACCTGGCCCACCTAGAAGCCGCGCAGATTGCGCGGGAAAGTTCTGTTCTTGATTTCGTGTATTTGGTTCCGGCTGGAAACCCGTATCACCGCGAGCAGGTGGTTGCCAGCAGCGAGCAACGGCGAGCAATGTGTGAACTCGTTGCTCAGGAACACGACTGGTTGTATGTGAGTACCGTTGATCTTGACCGACCAGGTAACACCTACACGATTGACACGATCAGGGACCTCACCCGAGAGTTCATCGGGCAACACCCCAATGACAGCGTTGAATGGTTCTTGATTTTGGGTGCTGATGCGTATCACAGTTTTCCTAAATGGAAGGACCCCGAAGGGATTGCCCAGAACGTCCGGATAATTGTTGTGGCGCGTCCCGGAGAACAGCACGAAAAAGTGGAGAAATTTCCGTGCGACTTTATTGACGTACCGGGGTGGGAAATTTCCAGCACCGAAATCCGACTTAAGGTTGAACGCAAGGAATCAATTGCCCAACTCGTAACACCAAAAGTTAATGAATATATCCAGGCACACACGCTTTACATCAACTAATGAGATAGGAACCCTCACCACATGCCCGCATTACAAAGCGCCATTGACTCTGCCCTCATCGCGGCCCAAGCCGCCGCCGACAAACTCGCGACCGACATTGTGATCATCGATGTCAGCGAGCAACTCGTGATCACCGATTGCTTTGTTTTGTGTTCAGGCGCGAATGAATTGCAGGTCAGGGGAATCGTTAATGCAATTGAAGAGGGCTTGCACGTGGCTGGGGCAAAGCGACTGCGGAAAGAAGGGACCGGTGAAGCCACCTGGGTTCTTATTGACTATGGCGACATCGTGGTGCACGTCCAATTAGCGGAGGAACGGATTCATTATGCACTCGAACGGCTTTGGAAAGATTGTCCCCTGATCGAGCTCCCTTCTTCAATCAATACGGAGCGCTAACAGTGAGTTCAGGGCGTCGGATTGTTTTTTGGCGACATGGCCGCACCGAGTGGAATGCGCAACGTCGTTTCCAAGGCCAGTCTGATATCCCATTAGATGAAGTCGGTTTGGGCCAAGCATCCGAAGCCGCGAAACTACTGGTTGACCTGCAACCCTCCCGGATCATTTCCTCTGATTTAGTCCGAGCTTCACGGACGGCTCAAGCGTTGTCAGAATTGACCAACGTCGAAGTTGCGACGTTTGAAGGTCTACGGGAAACGCAGGCTGGGACGTGGGAAGGTTTGACCCGGGACGTACTCGTGGCCAATCACGGCGACGAGTTGGCGGCGTGGGCAGCCGGCTCCAACCTTCGACCCGGTGGTGGGGAGACCCGCACCGAAGTTGCCCAGCGAATGATTGACGTGATCAATCAAGAATTGACCACTGTGGCCGAGCAGGAAACCTTGGTAGTGGTGACCCATGGCGGGAGTGCCAGAGCAGCAATCGCCATGATGCTGGAACTACCGCCTGAACATTGGGCCGTGTTGGGAGTTCTGAGCAACTGCGCCTGGTCGGTACTTACCGAAAGAGACTCACCATATGGTCCGCCGTGGCGACTTCAGGAATACAACGCGAAGTCACTTCCGGTGGCTGCCCTAGGAGATGACCGCTAGAGCGTAAAGGCTATGCTTTCCCTTCCCAACAAAGTATGACTTGGGGCTGTGGCGCAGCTGGTAGCGCACCTGCATGGCATGCAGGGGGTCAGGGGTTCGAGTCCCCTCAGCTCCACCCATTTGTG
>DEZY01000005.1 GCA_002365735.1 Actinobacteria bacterium UBA3120 | reverse complement strand
TTCGGCCACATTGCCCACGCATTAATAGTGCTTTTCACCCTGACAAATATTGACGTCCTGCTCGCCCGCATATTCCTCACCGAGGATCTCTCTGGGGAATACAGCGTTGGAGTCCTGCTCGCCAAGATCGCGTTCTTCCTGCCAAATGCAATCATCATTGTTCTCTTCCCCAAAATGAGTAGTGGAGATTCACACAAGGCCCTATATATAGCGACGGGCCTAACCGCGATGGTCGGTGTTGTAATCACGCTCGCCAGCCTGTTCGCAGGTGATCTGATTATTGGAATCCTTGGCGGCTCGCAGTACCAGGACCTTGGCTCAGAAGCTTGGCTATTCGCGCTTGAAGGCTCAGCATTCGCACTCGTCCAAGTCCTGCTCTACGCACGCCTAGCCGCTCAAGATCGACGCGCGGTGCTCGCGGTCTGGGGCGCGCTTGCTGTTCTGGCCGTCATAGTGGTCGGCTGGCGTCACAACTCCGTCGCTGAAATCGTGACAAGTGTTGTTGCCGTCTCTCTGGCACTCACCGTTGTCGGGTTCATCCTCGATCGCAGGCAAGCGACCAAGGTTGGCATTCCCATTGAGGCTGCCGAATAGCGCGTGGGATCAAATAATGAGCGTGCCGCGCAAAATACTGTCGGCACTGTGGGTGCTGTCACCGTCAAAATGCTCGAGTGAAATATCCACGATTGGGAAGGCTTCAAGGTCAATCCCAGCGGGCAGCGGGAACTGCCCACCTTCGCTCGCGTCCAGCATTCCCACTGAAATCATGCTGGTTGAATCCGGTGCGAGCAACCACACTTCGTAGAAACCGTCGGTTGCGGGCAAGCCGGAAGCTTGAACGTTAAGGACCTCGCGCCCGTCAATCTGTTGCACGGACGCTGAAGCAGGTTCTTTCACATCACGTATTGGATCAAGGCTTGCTTGAGCAACGACTGTCGCCCGCGCGCTGCTGTCATCGGTTGACACCACAAAGTAGGTACCGAGGCCACCGATCAGCACGCCCACACTTGCGGCAAGAGCAAACATGCTGCGGCTCTTGCGGCGCACGGTGACCGTGGCAGCTGGGTCAGTTGGGTTAGCTGGGTTCGTCGAGTTAGTTGCAGACCCTGCGTGAGCGGGTGAATCCGCGTTCAATGCGGATTCAATGTTCTCCCACACAAATGCCGGGGGAGCAATAGGCCGGTCTTCAGCGTCGATAGAGCGAGCAGACGCCGCAATAGCGGTCAACTCGTCAACCTCGCTTTGACACATGACACATCCGCGAATGTGGTCAAGATCAGCTGGTAATGCACTCTCGCCAAGGGCGATCAGTGCCAGGGTGTTGGGGTCAATGTGTGACACTGTTCGCCTCCAATCTAGTTTTCAGCCGATCAAGTGACCGACGGATATGGCTCTTTACTGTTCCCAACGGCAGGTCGAGAACACTAGCAATTTGTATGTGGGTTAAGTCGTTAAAGAACGCGAGTTCCATAATTTTTTGTTGTGGGTCACCAAGTCTGGCCAATTCATCGGCTAAAACAACGCGGTCAACAATAGTTTCGATTGAATCTGTCGCAACCTGGTGCACAGTTTCGGCATCTACTGATTCAACTGTTTCTGAGGCTGCTATTTCAACTCTGGCTTTGGCAGCGTAGAAGTCAGCAATCTTTCGGCGACAAATCCCGAGTAGCCAAGCGGGCAGGGCTCCTGAGTTTGGGTCAAACCCTGCGCGACCTTTCCAAGCGGCAATGAAAACAAGTTGGGTCACGTCGGCTGCATCTTCTGCGTTTCGAGTTGACCTCAACGCGATCGTGTAGACCAAGCTCGACCAGCGTTCGTAGACTCCACGCATTGCGCTTTCGTGTCCGAGTGCGAAAGCTTCGGTTAGCTCGCGGTCAGCTTCCTCTTTCACAGACTTCGACCTACTGGCCCACGAAGCCCCCGAGTCACTCCGAAATGTTTCATTGGATTTAGTGTGCATCAAAATCATGATTTTGGCGAATCTGTTGCGGGATTTGAATCGGACAAAACTGGCTTTGCACTAACAATTATGTTGGCCTCGTAACCCACTCCTGGTTCATAGAAGCCAATACACGAGATCAACGTCAAAGTTTCAGGACCGGTTTCTCGAAAGAGCTCACGCATGGGCAGTTTGGTTTTCTTGATGCTCTCCACGCCGGTGACCTCGTAGGAGACCAACTCGCCCGCCTCATTTGTCACCGAAACGGGGTCTCCCACGTTGAGCCGATCTAGGTCATAGAAGGCTCCGATTCCGAAGTTTCGTCCGTCGCGGTGGCCAACAATCACACTGGATCCCAGACCGGTTCCGGGAGTGGCTCCAAATCGATACCAGCCAACCTGGGCAATGTCCTCTGGGATCACAACCTGCCGGTCTGAATCGACGCCAACCGGCACGACCTCGGAGACGAGGTCGAGGGCTGGAATCTCCAAACCAATGGGAGGCGAACCGGTAATTACTTCCCGCTCCGGAACAACCTGCCCGATCCGGGGTGTTGTTGCTGCACTCTGTTGAGTTGTGTCACGTGAAGTTGTGTTGGCTTCTGTATTTGCGCGGGAAGCGCCCGTTGTTTCTAGTTGAGCTGAATCTGTGGCGTTTGACTGGCCAAGCCCCGCCCCGATGAACCAGATTGCAGAGGCGATCAGCGTGAGGACACTGACTCCCAACACAATGTGGGCGGGGCGGGGCTTGGTAGTCATGTTTTATTTAGTGTGTTCAATTGTTATGCGCGGCTGCGGTTCAAGCGAACTGCTGCACCGGCGACACCTGCTGCGGCGACGGTCATGAGACCTGCTGCAAGAAGTGCCGAGTTGGTTCCGCTACCGGAAGCTGCGCCGCCACCGGCTGGGACTCCGCCTGGCATTCCGTCAAGACCGTCAATTGTCTGGACTGCGAGTGCGAGGTTGCCAGCTTCTGCTGATCCCCATGCGTACACGATTGTGTTGGTGCCTTCGGTCAGATCAAGATCTGCTGGGCCAAGGGCAACGGTGTCAGTCCCTGCGAGCACAACATCTGCCGTGTAGGGGCCTGCTGGTACGTCAATGATTGCCTCGTCTGGGTTCACCAGGTCGGACACGATTACGTTGCCGTCAGCGCGAATGTCAACTGCTGGTGCTGCTGCAATGTGACGTACGGTCAGGCGGGTGTCTCCAGCCATTACTTCGCTGATGTCGTTGACGTACACATTGAGTGCTGGTGCACCATCTGCGTCAAGGTTCGCCGTGACTGTTGCATTTGCACCGGCTGGAACTTCAACGCCCATTGCTGACAGGACTGCATCGCTATCTGCTGGGGTTGCTCCGTCGGCATACACACCGAGGTCGTAGCTTCCTGCTGGAACGGTCAGGGTCTCGAGGGATCCTGGGGTGAAGTTGTCGATCAGCATTGCATCGCCCGCGTAGACGTCTACTACGTCAGCGCCCGAGCCTGCTGGAATTGCGTGAAGTACTGAAACGGTTGCGTCGTCTGCAGCCATTGCTGGTGCGGCAAACAAGCCTGCTGGGACGATCATGGCACCGGCAACGATCGCGGATGCGCGTAACCGGGTCTTGGTTCGAGAGGTTTTCATGGCTTCTCCTAGTTATTGGTGCATTTCACGATCGGGCTTTTTCCGAGCGTTACCCCCCTTACCGGTGAATTGGCAGCTTTGGATGCAGCAATTGACAACTTTTTTTCAGCGTCCTCTATGGTTAAGGCGCTCACTCACCAGGCGAGGTGGCAGAGCG
>DEZY01000130.1 GCA_002365735.1 Actinobacteria bacterium UBA3120 | reverse complement strand
AGTTCGATCACGAGGGCAAGGCTGGACCTATGTGCAAAGATTGCGCTTAAGCCCTTTTCGCCAGGAACCTAAACACCGCTACTTCAACAACGGCCGCGCTTGCCGCCGTAATTGCGGCCCACATGACTGCTGAACCCAACCTGACTTGCACGTCTTGAGAATTTGGGGCGATGCGGCCTGTGACGGATCGGTAACCGGTGTCCAGTGCCTTGCGGGTAACCCATGTCGCACCCATGGCCGCAAGTGGTGCCAGCACGTGGATCACGAGATTGTTGTCTGCAGCTTCGTGCGTATCTATTCCTGACATGGTGCTTGTCTACCACCGCGAGTGTGTTTAGCCATTTTTGGGTCCTTTTGCGGCGGCGATTGCGCGCATGAGTCCTTGTGGGCGCCGGGTGGATAGGCACCACAACCCATGCGGGTCGAGTGGGTCTGAGATCTCCAGTTCTACCACAGGAAGTGAGCCCCTAATGATGCTAAAAGCGGTATCTGCAGATCGCCCGCGACGGATCTCAACCCGCTGAGTCGGGCTCAATTGCGTTACCGAGCCAATGATCTCAACGCTTATCCTGGCCCTTCCCGCGGTGAGAAAGCAGGCGCCTTCACGTTCCTCAAGCCGAATGTGAGGCGCCGTTGCAAAAGCAAACCCGATAAACAGGGCACTCACCGATAGCCCCAAGAGAACCCCCAGAAGCGATCCAAATGCGCGAGAGTAGGCGACACCGACCATGAGAAACAGGGCCACCGCCAAGCCGAGGATCAAGGGACGCGGGAGTAGTCGCTCGCGATATAGCATGTTGAGAGTATGGTGCATGCCTCATGTCCACGAAATCTTCGGCGCACACCTTCGGATACGCATTGCCAGATGGCGCGACCATTCCCCAACGGGCGTTGAATGCGCCCGCTATGGGCGATTCGATTCCGTCCCACTTCAGATCTTGCTTTGGATGCGGAGAAGATCATGAGACTGGTTTACACATGCGCATGCACGCCGGAAAAGCTCTCACCATTGATGGCACCTTCACGGTCACCAAGCACCACCAGGGAGCCCCTGGCCTGGCGCATGGCGGTTTACTCAGTGCGGCAATCGACGAAGTTTTGGGATCATTGAATTGGTTGTTGGGCGAACCCGCCGTGACTGGACGACTGGAGTGCGAGTTCATTAAACCTGTCCCTGTTGGATCCGTTCTGCACATTCACGCCGAAATCGTGGGCACCCAAAGGCGTAAGGTATTTGCAGTCGCTTCGGCGCGACTAAATAGTGAGTCGGGCCCGATTGCGATCGAGGCCAGAGCGATCTTCATCCAAGTCAGTGTTGAACATTTCCTAAAAAACGGTGACCGGTCCATAGTAGAAGCCGCCATGTCTGGGGCAAGTGATTTTGAGGTGAATCCATAATGCATGAACTGCTGATTCACCGACTCGACCCGGGTCTACCTCTTCCACAAACCGAGTATCCAGGTGACGCTGGATTGGACCTTCGGGCTCGGGCTGACGTGCAGATTGAGCCGGGACAGCGGGTACGCATTCCCACGGGCATCGCAATCGCAATGCCACCGGGGTTCGTGGGCTTAATCCATCCACGCAGCGGCATGGCCATTAAGGTCGGATTCACACTGCTCAACGCCCCAGGAACAATCGATGCGGGATTTCGGGGAGAGATATCCGTAATCGGCCATAACGCCGACCCGGTCACCGCAATCTCAATCTTGCGCGGGGATCGGATCGCTCAGCTGGTGATCCAGCAGATGCCGGAAATACGGATTGTTGAAGTAGCGCAGTTGCCAGGGTCTGTGCGCAGTGAACAAGGTTTTGGGTCCAGTGGTTGATTCCCACCAGTCGCCGCACGCTATCAGTGGCAAATGAGAGGATAGGGACATGGTATTTGTGCGGGGCGTAGACGGTGGACCATGGGACGAATCAGATTTGGGTGCACCGCTGGCAGCGTCCGGTGGCGATCCAGTGGTGAGTTTTGGTGCGCTGCGACTAAGGGTCCCCGAGGGCGTGGAGCTGCAGGTCCAGGCTGACAAATCGACCGGGCGCATTTCTCAGTTGACGTTACGAGATGGTGATTCAGGCATGCAACTGCAGCCGTACGCGTCCCGGAAATCGAGTGGCATGTGGGTCGAAGTGATGGAATCACTTAAGTCCTCCATCAACACCGCTGGGGGTTTGGTGGAGGAAGCGCAAGGGACATACGGTACGGAATTACTGGCGCAAATCCAAGCAGTTGGTGAGAATGGTGGACTGCAGCCCGCGCGTTTCGTGGGCGTGGACGGACCTCGGTGGTTCCTTCGTGCCGTGTTTATGGGGGCCGCTGCCAGGGATATTGGTGCCGGAGTGCGACTCGCTCAAATTTTCGAGAGCGCGGTGGTCTTCCGCGGTGACAAGGCCATGGCGCCGGGCGCTCCCATAATTTTGAATTTGCCGGAAAATACCAACACCGACCAGGCTGTGCCGGTAAAATCGGCCGGGTTGAACCCCTTCGTTCGTGGTCCCGAAATAACAGAGATTCGTTAATTAGGATGAATGCCATTGCGAAGGCATACCGCAGGTTTACCGCCTCCACGACACAGCTTGAGTCTCGTGAATTACAGGAAACGTTTGGGGCGCTCAGCGACGCGGAAACCCAACAAATTAATGAGTGCCAACCCGGTGCCCGCATCGAAATCGTGGGAACTGTCCGGAGTGTGAGCATTGCGCCGACAATCAAAAACCCGGCACTGGAAATTGAACTCTACGACGGGTCGGGAGTCGTTACCGTCGTGTGGATGGGTCGCAGATCTATCCCTGGGGTAGTCGCCGGACGCACTATGAAAGTGTTCGGTCGATTAACGTGCAATACCGAACGCCCGACGATCTTCAATCCTCGATATGAATTGAGACCCTTATCCCGATGAGTCAACCAGAGCAGAGTGGCGACGATTTAGAGCCAGGATTTGAACACGAGAGCATTGAGGACATTCGTGCTGAACGGATCATGCTTGATCGTGCAATAGGCGGGTGGCGCGGGCTCTTTGATAGCGGGGCTCCGACATTGGTGTTCGTAATTGTGTACCTGCTGCAATCGGATAATTTGCAGTTCGCACTCTGGGCAGCGTTAACAGTGGGTGTGACGATCGCGGTGTATCGCATTATTCGTAAGGACTCGTTGCAACAAGTGATTGCCGGTTTGATTGGGGTCGGCATCGCGGCTGGGTTCTCGGCGTGGACGGGCAAAGCTGAGAATTTCTTTCTGCCAGGACTGCTGACCAACGCCGCGTATGGCAGTGCATTTCTGATTTCGATTCTCGTTCGATGGCCGCTATTTGGGGTGTTCCTGGGCTTTTTCACAGGAACGGGCACAAAATGGCGAACGGTGACTCAATACAGGCGGGCCGCCTCGGCGGCTACTTGGATCTGGGTCGGGATGTTCTTTTTGCGGCTCACGGTTCAGCTTCCCCTGTATTTGACCGGGGCGATCGGAGCGCTGGGAGTAATGAAAGTCGTAATGGGTTGGCCACTATTTTTGGCTAGCGCCTACTTCACCTATCGACTGCTGCAACCTGTTCACAATAAATTGGAAGCAAGTAAGGCTCAGGAATGACCCAGCATCTCTTGCAACGTGCTCTTTTGGTGGGCGGCTGCAACAAATATTAGTTCGTCGCTGACTTCAAGTGAGTCGTCAGAGGTCGGCGCAATTACGCGGTTACCTCGGACAATTGCCACCAGCGCGGTGTCTTCGGGCCAGTTCTGCTCGCCAACTCGTTGCCCGGCTACCGGGGAGTCAGATGCCAAGGTGATTTCAACCAAATCGGCCTCTCCTTGACGGAATGAAAACAGACGAACCAGGTCACCGACAGACACGGCTTCTTCGACCAGCGCGGAGAGCATGCGAGGGGTTGAGACGGCTACGTCGACCCCCCAGGAGTCGTCAAACATCCACTCGTTTTTAGGGTGGTTGACTCGGGCGACTACACGCGAAACTCCAAATTCCGTTTTAGCCAGGAGTGACACGACCAAATTTACTTTGTCATCTCCCGTGGCTGCTACGACAACGTCGCATTCAGAGAGCCGCGCCTCTTCTAGGGCGCTAATTTCACAGGCGTCCGCCATGAGGGTTTCGGCCCCCTCGACTATTCCCGGTTTGGCCAAAGCGGCATCGCGGTCGAGCAGAAGGATTTCGTGTCCATTCTGCAGTAGTTCGCGTGCGATAGCCCGACCCACTTTGCCGGCGCCTGCAATGGCGACTCTCATGAATTGCCCTTCTCGCGGAAAAGTGCAATGCCTTCGATCCGCTCTCGATCCGCGGGTGGGAAGAGTAGGTGTACGTAGTCGCCCTCCTGGAGAACAAGTGCTGGGCCGGGTAACACGGCTGCTCCGTATCGGGTGACAAAAGCAATCCGTGCACCCGTCTGGCGTTCCAGTTCGGTGGCGTTGCG
>DEZY01000090.1:3267-4208 GCA_002365735.1 Actinobacteria bacterium UBA3120 | reverse complement strand
GCGGATTCGCGTGGTGACACGATCATCGTCTCCGCCGGCACCGCGGCGGTAACTGCCAAAAATGCGACCGAGATTGTCACCAAGCATCAGGTCGCGCAGCAGTTACCACTCACTCCCCGCAGTGCCTACCGACTGCCCAAAGGAGACTTACTCAATTTAGGGCCCGCGCACAAGACGGCCACTAAAGCTAATGACCATGTGGTCAGCGCGCTGACTGAGGTACTGACCCAGTTTGGAATTGATGCTCGGGTGATCGGATTCATGCGGGGCCCCACAGTGACTCGCTACGAAATTGAGCTAGGGCCGAGTGTCAAAGTAGAACGAGTGACCGCCCTAAGCAAAAATATTGCTTATGCCGTGGCTAGCGCGGAGGTCCGCATTCTCAGTCCTATTCCCGGCAAGAAAGCAATTGGAATTGAAATCCCCAATGCTGACCGCGAGTTGGTTGCCTTGGGAGATGTCCTCAAAAGCAGGGTTGCGGCTAACGACCAACATCCAATGGTGGTGGCTTTAGGAAAAGATGTTGAGGGCGGTTTCGTTGTTGCAAACCTCGCTAAAATGCCCCATATTTTGGTAGCAGGGGCGACGGGTGCAGGTAAGAGTAGCTGCATTAACTCGCTGATTACCTCAATTTTGATGCGCTCAACCCCGGAGGAAGTGCGCATGATTCTGATTGATCCTAAGCGCGTCGAGTTAACAATTTATGAAGGTGTGCCGCACTTGATCACACCGATCATTACAAGCCCGAAAAAGGCAGCGGATGCGTTGCAATGGGTTGTTAAAGAAATGGATCGACGCTATGACGATCTTTCTGCGTTTGGGTTTCGGCACATTGATGACTTCAATAAGGCGGTTCGATCAGGCAAGGTGAAGCCATTACCAGGCTCACAGCGCAAGATCGAGGCGTACCCATATCTTTTGATAATTGTTGACGAACTCGC
>DEZY01000090.1:361-3036 GCA_002365735.1 Actinobacteria bacterium UBA3120 | reverse complement strand
ACACAACGACCCAGTGTTGATGTTGTTACCGGCCTGATCAAGGCCAACGTTCCCAGTCGTCTGGCATTTGCTACATCGAGTCTTACGGACAGTCGAGTAATTTTGGATCAGCCTGGAGCCGAAAAACTTGTCGGCCAAGGTGACGGACTTTTCCTCCCCATGGGCGAGAATAAGACGATGCGGATTCAGGGCGCGTTTGTATCCGAACACGAGATCCGTGAAATCGTGAGCCACTGCAAAAATCAGTGGGCCGCGGACTACCTGGACGAAGTGACAATTCCCGCTGCGTCAACGAAAGAGATTGACGCAGACATTGGTGACGATCTTGAGGTGCTGCTGCAGGCGGTTGAATTAGTTGTGGGAACCCAATTCGGCTCAACCTCAATGCTGCAGCGCAAGCTAAGGGTGGGATTCGCCAAAGCAGGGCGCTTAATGGATCTGATGGAGTCACGAGGGGTCGTGGGACCCAGCGAAGGGTCGAAGGCTCGCAATGTCCTAGTTGCAGTCGATGAACTTCCGGGGTTAATCCTCTCAATCCGCGGGGGATAGACTTTGGGGGTGTCGGAAAAAACTGTTGCAATCATCACCATGGGCTGCGCCCGCAATGAAGTTGATTCCGAGGAGCTCGCCGCAAGATTAGAGTCACAGGGTTGGACTCTGGTCAAGGATGCTGAGCACGCCGAGGCAGTGATGGTGAACACCTGTGGCTTCGTAGATATCGCGAAAGCCGATTCAATCAACACGATTATTGAAGCCGCAGATCTCAAAGAGAGTGGCGGGGTTACCAAAGCGGTAGTTGCAGTTGGTTGTTTGGCGCAAAGGTACGGCTCTGAACTAGCGAGCGACTTACCCGAAGCTGATGCAGTGCTTAGTTTCGACGACTACCCGAAAATTGGCGAGCGCCTTGATGCAGTGATGCGTGGGGAAAAGATTACCGCCCATACGCCCAGCGATCGGCGGGCGTTATTGCCCATTAGCCCAGTTGACCGCGCAGCCAACACCACTCCGATTCCCGGACACGGCTCCCAAAATGTGATGCCCAGCGCGGATGAAGCTTTAGCGTGGCAGCCGCCGATCCTGCGCAGAAGACTTGAGAATTCGCCGGTAGCCCCGGTAAAACTGGCATCAGGTTGCGACCGTCGGTGCACCTTTTGCGCGATCCCCTCATTTCGTGGCTCATTCATCTCGCGACCGCCCGCTGACGTGGTGGCGGAGGTGGCGTGGCTGGCCGGCCTCGGTGTCACCGAAGCCGTCTTGGTGAGCGAGAACTCGACCTCATATGGCAAGGACTTAGGGGATTTACGGTTGTTGGAGTCTTTACTCCCCGCGATTGGCCAGGGCACTGATATTGCCCGAATTCGGGTCGCGTACCTGCAACCGGCCGAAGTTCGCCCAGATCTGTTGACCGTCATGGCGAACACTCCGGTTGTCGCGCCCTATTTTGATTTGTCGTTCCAGCATGCGTCGGCCACATTGCTACGCCGAATGAAACGCTTTGGCGGTAAAGATTCCTTCCTCGAACTCATCGCAACGATTCGAGATCTTTCACCGGCCGCGGGGATTCGCAGTAACGTGATTGTGGGTTTTCCGGGTGAAAGCGATGAAGAGTTCGCGGAGCTCATCGCATTTCTTGAGCAGGCACGACTTGATGCGGTGGGGGTCTTTTCCTACAGTGATGAGGAAGGTACCGAGGCGTTTAATCTTGAGCCCAAAGTTGACCAAGGCGTGATCGATGCGCGGGTGCGTCGGATCACCGATCTCGTTGACGAGCTGATGGCTCAGCGAGCCCAGGATCGAATCGGCGAGTTAGTTCAGGTTGTGATCGAATCTTTTGACGAGGATTCAAGCTGCTACGTCGGTCACGCTGGGCATCAAGGACCTGACGACGGTGATACGCAAATTATGGGAGCCACGGCCACCAAGGCCCTGGAGATCGGCCAGTTAGTGTCGGTGAGAGTCATTGACAGCAATGGCGTTGACCTGGTCGCGGAACTGGCTAATTAGTGCCAGCGCATCCACTCCCGCCCGATCATGCGGCTGATTTGCCGAACAGCACTTCGGCGTGGAATGTTGCCAATGCACTTACCGCGCTGCGTATAGCCGCTGTTCCGTTATTGGGTTACTTGTTACTGCAAGATACCCAGTTATCGCGCAATTGGGCCACGCTCGTATTTCTTGTTGCATCGTTAACGGATTTTCTTGACGGTTTCGTCGCGCGCAAGTACGGCTTAATCACAACATTGGGGAAAATTGCCGATCCGATCGCCGATAAATTTCTCACTGGGGTGGCACTTATGGGTCTGTCTTATCTTGGGGCGCTTCCTTGGTGGGTCACGATCGTGATTATTGCCAGAGAAATCGGTGTCACGCTTCTTCGTTTCTGGGTGATCGAACACGGGGTGATCTCGGCCTCGCGCGGTGGCAAAACGAAAACATTTACTCAAATAATTGCGATCAGCATGTATCTGGTCGTGTGGCCGACATCGGTGTCAGACTCGTTCGTCACTCTGTGGGACGTGTCGAAAATTTCCGCTATGGCAGTAGCGGTAATGTTGACATTAGGTACGGCAATTGCCTACGTTCGAAAAGCGACGCAATTGCGCAGGGAGATTGAGGTAGTTCGCCGATGAGTAGCGCGGGTGCAGGTGCAGCGCGGGTAGTTGAAGCATTGCACG
>DEZY01000090.1:0-247 GCA_002365735.1 Actinobacteria bacterium UBA3120 | reverse complement strand
GGAAGACGATCTGTACTGCCGAGTCGTTGACAGGTGGTGCGCTAGCCAGTGCCCTGGTGGATATCGCCGGAGCATCGACAGTATTTGCTGGAGGCGTGACCACCTACTCGCTGGAGGCAAAACGGGCAGTCCTGGGGTTTAGTGAGACCGAACTAGCCCACGGTGCGGTATCGGCTGAAGTGGCCACCCACATGGCGCAGAGAGTCCGCAAGCTGTTTGGAACCGACTACGCACTCTCAACTACCGG
>DEZY01000172.1 GCA_002365735.1 Actinobacteria bacterium UBA3120 | reverse complement strand
TTCTGATTACCCCGGGGGTACGCCCCGCAGGGTCGGCGCCCGGCGACCAAAAACGGGTTATGACACCGGTTGAAGCACTTGATTGCGGGGCAGATCTGCTGGTAATTGGGCGACCCATTACTGGCAGCCCGAATCTGAAACAGGCCGCTGATGCAATTGCTCGAGAGATTGGTTCGGCATGACTGAGTTAGGCCCTGAACAAAATCAGATTGCGCCACTGATCGTGGTGTCGGGTCCATCCGGGGTCGGGAAAAGCACTGTCGTGGCTCGAGCGCTCGAGTTGAACCCCCAGATGTGGCTCTCGGTCTCGGCTACAACACGGTCTCCGCGAGCCGGCGAGCGGGAAGGCGCCTCTTATTTTTTCGTCTCTGATCCGCAATTCACCCGGATGGTTGAGACGGGGCACATGCTGGAGTGGGCACAATATGCAGGAAATAAATATGGAACGCCCAGCGATCCGGTCCAGGCCAGCCGCCAAGCTGGCGTTCCGGTGATCTTGGAGATCGAAGTTCAGGGGGCCCGCCAAGTACGAGAGCGGGCGCCGCAGGCGACTTTAGTGTTCATTGCACCCCCGAGTGTTGCCGAATTGGACGCCCGGCTGAGGGGCAGAGGGACCGAAGACGAGGCCGCTTTAGCCACCCGACTGGAAATCGCACACGAGGAATTGGCCGCGATTTCTGAATTTGATCACGTTCTGGTGAACTCCGATGTGACCCACACGGCCCAGGCTTTGCTAGAGTTGGTGGCTGACCCCCGAAATGAGGATTCATGAACGCACGCCCTGAAGGTATTACCCATCCCTCCATTGACGACCTGTTGACCAAAACTGATTCAAAGTTTTCCCTGGTCAGCTATGCCGCTAAGCGTGCTCGCCAGATCAATGCGTACTACTCACAATTGGGTGAGGGACTCCTTGAATACATCGGGCCGCTTGTTGAGACCCATGCGCAAGAGAAGCCACTGTCGATTTCCCTTCGTGAGATTGACGCGGGGCTTTTGACTTCTGAACGAACATTCCCTGAATCACCGATTGCATCCGGCGGCACCGACAACGGTCTCGCTGCTGCAAGCGCCGAGGTTGAGCAGGACTAACTTGCCTCGGGTAATCCTGGGTGTATGCGGCGGCATAGCGGCATACAAATCGGTGGAATTGTTGCGCCTGCTCGTGCGAGCAGGACATGAAGTGAGCGTTGTTCCTACATCGAATGCACTGCGTTTCGTCGGTGAACCAACATTTGAGGCGCTCTCGGGTAAGCCGATCAATACCAGCTTGTGGGATGGCGGTGGAAACGTAACCCATGTCGCAGAAGGAATTGGCGCGGATCTGGTAGTGATTGCCCCAGCAACCGCTGACTTTATGGCTCGGGCGACGCATGGAATAGCAAGTGATTTATTGTCCAACATTCTTTTGACCGCTACGTGCCCCGTGGTGCTCGCCCCCGCTATGCATACGCAAATGTGGGAGCACCCGGCAACACGAGCCAATGTCGAGAGTTTGCGCAATCGCGGTTACATAGTTCTCGAACCGGATACAGGTCCGTTGACAGGAACCGATAGTGGAAAAGGCAGGCTTCCGGCCCCACAAGAAATTTTCGATGCCCTGGAGGCCCAGCTCAATGCCAATACTGGCGCACTTGCCGCCCGGCACATTGTCATTAGTGCAGGGGGGACCCAAGAAGATTGGGATCCGGTGCGTTATATCGGCAATAGGAGTAGTGGCAAGCAGGGCGTTGCTTTGGCGAGAGCCGCACTCGCGGCGGGTGCGAGGGTAACCCTCGTTGCTGGGCATATGGACATTGATCCACCTGCCGGGGCAGAAGTGGTTCACGCAAAGAGCAGTGCGGATATGCATAAGGCCCTCATTGACCTTATGGGTGGGCAACCCGATGGTGTCATCATGGCGGCCGCCGTTGCAGATTTTCGGCCCGCCCAACAATCAACCGCCAAGATCAAAAAGGCGCACGGGGTTCAGAATCTTGAGCTTGAGCCGACAGCAGATATTTTGACGGATATTTGTCGGCAGAGAGTTTTGGGATCAATGCCAATTATTATCGGATTTGCTGCTGAAACCTCGAGCAACCGCGAAGACTTGATCGCACTTGGATCCGGAAAGCTGGCGGCGAAAGGAGCAGATGCAATTGTGGTCAATAATGTGAGCAACGGCGAAATATTTGGATCAGAGAACACTGAAGTGCTGTTCATTGAACAAGACCAGGTCGTTGAGCCAATCATTGGATCCAAACTAAATGTTGCCCACGCTGTGGTTCATCGGCTTGCCCAGCTGCTGGATCAGGTAGACTCAGGTTCGCGCAAAAGTAAAATTTAGTTGCCCAAATACACTCGAAAATGAAAAGGGGAGTCCTGTGGCTCATCGTCTATTTACTTCGGAGTCAGTGACCGAAGGCCACCCAGACAAGATGGCAGATCAGATCAGTGACGCGATTCTCGACGATCTGATTCGCCAGGACCCTACGAGTCGAGTTGCGGTCGAAACAATGCTCACGACCGGGCAGGTGCACGTTGCTGGTGAAGTGACAACTGAAGGTTTCGCTGATGTCATGAGCTTGGTGCGGGACACAGTCCTTGAAATCGGATACGACAGTTCCGAAAAAGGATTTGACGGCGGGTCGTGCGGTATATCCGTATCTATCGGGCAGCAGTCACCAGATATTTCCCAAGGCGTTAATGATGCAATTGAAGAACGTGAGGGTGGCAGCGCTGACCCACTGGACCGTCAAGGTGCCGGTGACCAGGGACTGATGTTTGGGTACGCCTGCATGGATACCCCGGAACTAATGCCACTACCTATTTCTCTCGCACACAAGTTGGCCCAACAACTATCAGCCGTCCGAAAGTCCGGCCAGATGGACTACTTGCGGCCTGACGGTAAGACCCAGGTCACAATCGCATACGACGAAAATGATCAACCTCTCCACATTGAAACAATCGTGGTGAGTAGCCAGCATGCCGAAGGCGTCGATCTGGACGGAACGCTCTCACCGGAAGTTAAGAAATTCGTGGTGGACCCGATCTTGGCAAATGTGGACTTGGATTCATCTAAAGTCCGACTGCTCGTGAACCCTACCGGAAACTTTGTTGTAGGTGGGCCCATGGGTGACGCCGGACTTACTGGTCGAAAAATTATCGTTGACACCTACGGTGGCATGGCTCGTCACGGTGGTGGTGCATTTTCGGGCAAGGACCCATCAAAGGTGGACCGTTCAGCTACCTATGCAATGCGCTGGGTTGCGAAAAACGTGGTGGCGGCAGGGTTGGCAACCCGCTGTGAAGTTCAAGTTGCTT
>DEZY01000013.1 GCA_002365735.1 Actinobacteria bacterium UBA3120 | reverse complement strand
CGCCTGTGGATTACCTGACACCGAGTCTTTAACTCGAGCGCCACGTACAACACAGATATTGGGAGTAGCTGTCTGAAATTAGATGTTCGTTCTGACTTACCCTACTGCGACCGGGCGGTTTCACACAGTGATCAAATCTGACCGCTCTTGATTCATATTAATTGAATTAGGATATAACTTCTCCGATTAACATAACGGGTTCAGTATTAGTAAAATTTGGTATATCGCTAAGCGCAGTACCTACTTTAGATAATGCTAAATCCATCGAGGACTGATCTTCAAACACCATGGTCGCAATAGCATAATATCCCGCAGGAACATCAGGTCCGCCAGAAATACCTTTCGTCACAAGCGTACTCTGGATGTGCTCGCCCAAGGTTTCACCAACAATTTGCATATGCTTATTGAAATAGTAATCGTAGTCAAAACTTGTTATTTCGGTAATCGGGTACATCACTTGTAAAGACATTGACATTAATATCTCCCTATTTCTGTTGGTTTTAATTTCCGGTTCGTTATCTCTAATGTGCCATACTTGTTAACAATTATCTACAGTTGCGTCAAATACATCTGCTAGTGCCGTGACCCGTGGAGAAGGTGGCGCTATAGGTGACGCTTTGGGTTGGCCCGTTGAGCTTGGCACCCATGAACAGATGGTGAATCAACGTGGACCTGACGGTGTTCGAGAATTTCTCCCAGCAAGCTACGGCCAAGCCCTACGTGTCAGGGTGAGTTGAGGCCAGTGGTTCTTAGCAAGTAATCCGTTTTGTCGGTGGGGCCAGATTCAGGAATTGATGGGAATGTCTAGTTCAACTTTTGTGTCCACCCGAGACGATAGTTCTATGAATAAGAATGATTTGGGGTTCGGCGCGAGAGCATCACTGCCACAAAAAGAACGACCGTGAAGCCGCTAAGGAGAAATGCCATGGGATCAACAATAATTCCCAGAAGCGAGTCCGAAATAAAGACAAAGATCGTCAGCCAGATAGCCGCTGCTGATCCCCTGGTCGTAGATATTGAGATAAATGCATGGGCGCTACCCAGGACCAGAGCCAAGAGTCCTACTTGAACGAGTGAAGCATCAATATCACCCAGCGCGGTTCTAGTAAATGTCACAATCCAGAAAACCACACCAATTGTTGCAAGGACATGGACGGCAATTGCCCAGAAACGGTTCGTCAGCATTCCGCCATTGTACCAATTTGTGAAGCCAATAACTGCGTTGGGGGAAAGCGCTCACCCAGCATCCGGTACGGTCATTTCACCGCGCCGGAATGAGAATCGGTTTGGGAATATTGGACTCGGCGGCTGACTCGAGTGGGCGGATTCAAGCGAACAGCGCACTTGAATTCCCATCAGGGCAATGCGCCACAATCAGTCGTTTAGGTGCACAATCGTCACGAGCACCTCACAACAACAAGTCGATCCGAATCAATCCCCGACACTCGACGAAATGCTGATGCCCACCAAACCAGGACCGGCGTGGACACCGATAACCGGGCTCACTTCGCTGACCAGCAGCCGCGCGTCCGGCAGCTGTTCACCGAGCATCACCGCGCACTGGTCGACCAGAATTCGATCTCCGAAGTACTGGAGTCCGATCAGCGCGTGCTCACGACTTTGGGCAGATTCCACAGCAAGTCGCACCAGCTCAGCCAATGCTTTGGCTTTGGTGCGCACTTTCTCCTTTAACACCACTTCACCGTTCGTGATGCTCATGATTGGCTTCACCGAGAGTGCGGTTCCCACAAGAGCACTGGTCGGGCTGATTCGCCCACCACGCTTGAGGTACTCCAAACTGTGTACATAGAAAAATACTTGCGACTGGCGAACACCGCTTTCCACCACTTCGAGAACCTCCGGTGCACTGGCGCCCGCTCGCGCCACTTGGGCCGCGTTGATCACCGGGAACCCAAGTGCAAGTCCGACACTGAGTGAATCGCACACGCTTACCGGAATTGCGCTGGCTCGCCCCGCCAGCACGGCCGATTCGAAAGTCCCGGACAGTTTCGAGGACAAAGTAGCCACGACCACCTGATCAAACCCCTGATCAGCTAAAGCCGCAAAAACTCTCTCGAACGCCTCAGGTGTGGAGCGCGAAGTAGTGACCTTTACCCCGTCCATTACAGCTTGGGCGAGATCAAGCGATCCACCGTGGGGCAGAACCACGCCGTCAACCAGTACGTCCACCGGGACCACGCTGATTCCCAACTCATCGACCAGGTCACTGGGGATTCCAGCACTACTGTCCGTAACAACGGCCACACCACCCATAACCGCTGAACCCGACTATTGGAGAACAATGTTGACAAGTTTGGGCGCCCGGACAACTACCATTCGGATCTCCAGGCCCTCGAGCGCACTCACGACCTCCGGTGACGCCAATGCCAGTGTCTCTAATTCAGTCTGGGAAATATCCGGGCTCACCTGAAGCTTGTCCTTGATCTTGCCGGCTATCTGCACAACACAGGTGACCAAATCCTCCACTAACAAAGTTGGGTCAACACTGGGCCAAGAAGCCCGAGCCACGGTAGGAGCATGTCCCAGCCGCATCCAGATGTCCTCGGCGGTGTAGGGGCAGACGACCGAGAGCATGATCGCAACTGTTTCGACCGCTTCACGCACGGCCGGATCGGTGGGTCCACAACCCGAATCGATCGCTTTACGGGTTGCATTGACCAGTTCCATCACCCGGGCAACCAATACGTTAAACCGCATGGACTCAACACTGAGTTCGGCATCACGAATGGCCTTGTGCGTTGCCTTGCGCAACGACAGATCTCCGGCTGTCACGTCCGCGCCCACCGGACTGCTCACGTCACCGGCGAGACGCCACGCCCGGGCCAAGAACTTCTTGGAACCTGACGGTGACACTTCGGCCCAGTCGATATCGTCTTCGGGTGGCCCGGCAAACACCATGGACAATCGAATTGCATCCACGCCATTGATCTCGAGCTCGTCAGTCAAACGCACCAGATTGCCGCGCGACTTGCTCATCGCACTGCCGTCTTTGAGCACCATGCCTTGATTCAGTAGACGAGTAAATGGCTCCACAAAATCGACCAGGCCCATGTCGTGAGCGACCTTGACCCAGAATCTCGCGTACAGCAAATGCAGGATTGCGTGCGTTACTCCCCCGACATACTGATCAACCGGTAGCCAACCGGCCACCTTCGCCGGATCAAATGCAGCCTCGGAGTTTTGTGAATCTGCATACCGAAGGAAATACCACGACGAGTCAACGAAGGTGTCCATCGTGTCGGTTTCACG
>DEZY01000159.1:2607-2908 GCA_002365735.1 Actinobacteria bacterium UBA3120 | reverse complement strand
GCTTCAGTGTGCCCGGGCCGCCGCAAAACACCGCCTTTTACCGCACGCAGTGGCATCACGTGACCGGGGCGAGTGAGTTCATAGGGTTCAGTTGCCGAGTCCGCAAGTACCCGAATCGTGTGTGCGCGATCCACCGCAGAAATTCCGGTCCCGGCGACATCTTTAGCATCCACCGATACTGCGTAAGCGGTGCCTTTGCGATCCTCGTTGACCGCGGTCATGGGTGGCAGACTCAATCGATCAAGTAACTCACCTGACATCCCAATACAGATATAACCTGATGTGTAGCGGATCATGAACG
>DEZY01000159.1:0-2418 GCA_002365735.1 Actinobacteria bacterium UBA3120 | reverse complement strand
TAACCTGATGTATAGCGGATCATGAAGGCCGCCAATTCAGGCGTCGCTTTAGAAGCGGCATAAATCAGATCGCCCTCATTCTCGCGGTCCTCATCGTCTATGACCACGATTGATTTGCCGTCACGAATGGCGGCGATAGCTTCGGGGATCGAATCCAAGCGAACCCCAGCGCTCGAATCCTGGACACCGCGCACAACAGCAGTCGGCTCCACATCCACTTTCGGCACAATTGCCGTTGATTCGAATAACTCGTCAGCGGGGATCACTGGACCAGCCTACCGCCCCTAGAGAGCACGCTTTAACGTTCGCACCTCGACCTCCAATGCGCTGCCCAATCCGCCTGCAGTCTTCCAGAATCTTCGGCGCAACACACCCGTACACATCACCCGGGTACCTGGTTCTAGTGTGAGCACCCGCTTTGCCACCGAGACCCTAAATGTTTGACACGGCAAGGTATCAACCTTGGTTTTCCCCACTTGGTCTGCGGCAGGTCGGTCAACAACCACAGCAAATATTGTTGCTATATCTCCGCTGGGAAGCTCTTTCTGGCTAACTCGAGTTCCCAAACGACCCAGTAATTCAACAGAGTTGGACATACATTCTCCGATCATTTTGTTCCTGGTCGCATTATTTGACGTATGCACGGCGATCAACAGCATTAACCTGTCCCTGTGGAGTCAATGACAGACGGTGTGAATAACCGCGCTGTGATCCAGGATCTAGGCGCCGACGTATATTCAATTGACACCCTGATGGGTGGGTTCGAAGGAATCACGTCGAGCTATTTCATAGCCAGTGATCGCCCCGCGCTAATTGAAACTGGTGCAGCCCTGAGCGCACCTCACGTGCGAGCGAGCCTTGAGAAGTTAGATTGTGGCCCCGATGACCTCGCCACCATTGTGGTTACCCATATCCACCTTGATCATGCTGGTGGGGTCGGTGATCTTGCTAAGGCCTATCCCAACGCTCGGATCGTCGTTCACGAACGGGGTGCACGTCACCTTGCCGACCCCACCAAACTCGTTGCCAGCGCCTATCGAGTATTCGGTCCGAAAATGGATGAAATGTTCGGACCGCTGCTCCCCACGGATTCGCAAAGGATTGACTCCCTGGGTGACAGAGGCAGCATTGATCTCGGCGCCGGACGCGCTTTGGATACATTCCACAACCCTGGCCATGCATCACATCACGTAGCCCTCATTGACTCCGCCACAGGGGATCTCTACACCGGCGATGCTGCCGGTGTCTACGTCCCAGAAACCGGGGATCTGCGGCCGGCCACGCCACCACCAGATTTCGACTTTGACCTCGCACTAAATTCACTTTCGGCAATGCAAGCTGTCGGTCCCAGCCGACTCCTATTTAGCCACTTTGGGCCGACAACCGAAATAGACCGCGTGTTCACTGAATCTCGAGCCCAGTTGCACTACTGGGTCGAGTGGGTAACAAAGGCCCACCATGAAGGTATGGACTTCGACCACGCCCTACTCATGGTGCTAGCAAAAGATCGGGAAGTTAACGCACGTTTCTTTGAACACAAAGAGGTCGCGAACAAATTTGAGCACCTCAGTAGTTCAGAAGCTCAAGTACACGGAATCTGGCGCTGGCTCGACACGCGCAATCAATCAGATTCTTCAATTACGTGAGCCGTAATCTCACTCTCCTGATTACGCACCAATGCCGTCACCCCATTGATATCAGACTTAATTGCTCTACTGCGCCACTTCTGAACTTCTCCTGCGCGGCCCGCTTGCTCCAGCAAAACCGAATAAGCCTCCTGCATCCGAGCCCGTAAATCACCGGGAGGCAAAGAAGTCAACGCACCGACGTTCAACATAAGCAACGCGGCATCGACCTGTCCCATATCCGCGCGGGCCCCAGCACTCACAATCAACGCTTCAATTCTGGTTTCAGGTGACATCTGTGATGCGGGAATCGATTTAAGGAATTCAATGGCCTTTTCTGGTCGACCCAATCCGCGCTCACAGTCAGCCATTATGGCCACGAAGTCGCTATTACCCGTCATGCGCCGAACTGCACGCAACTCGTTCAGGGCTGCAGAATACTCTCCTGCCAAGTACTCGATAGTGCCATTCGCTTCCCGCACCACAGCGACCCGACCCGCCAATTTCTTCGCTTGCCTCGAGTGCTCCAAAGCACTCTCCAGATCATCCTGGCCCAGAGCGACCTCAGCAGCTAGCAGATGCCGACCCACGCGCTCTTGTAGAGACTCCGGCAAGGTCTGCAACTCAAATCTGACTGATTTATCTAGATCTTCAAAAATGATTTCTTCGGGAATCCATGGCCCTCGTGACTCTCGCGAGTCTTCATCGCGAGCATCACGCCCTTGATAGGAATCACTACGAGGCCGATCCGAACGAGGACGATCCGAACGCGGACGCTCATCACTACGCGGCC
>DEZY01000012.1:3422-6815 GCA_002365735.1 Actinobacteria bacterium UBA3120 | reverse complement strand
GGGGCTTACTCCGACCGCCGCAGCCACGGCCCGAAGGGATACGTGTTCAGCCCCCACAGCGTCAACGCTGGCTACGGCTTGTTCAATGAGAGCCTCACTTAAATCACCGTGGTGATATGCGCGTTTAGTAGTCCCATTCATGGGCGCAGTCTACTCAAGGCTGCAATTGGGTCGGTGGTGCAAGGCTGCAGCGCTCACGGATCGCGTGGCCGCGGAGCGTAGCCGGTAACATGTGGGTTGGTGCCTGCTGGCAGGAAGACTGACGGCGCGCCGACCGCACTGCAGAATCTTTTGCAATGCGCTTGCATGAAGGACTAGCGTGAATACAGACCGCAGCAAAACCGACCCAGCCCGCATGCACGCCCCGGATCAGCACTTGGTCGACGTAGTGCTGGCCTACGTCACCGAACGCTTGGCCCTAGCGGAAGCGCCCATTGACGGTTTCGGGGACCGGGGTGAAATGCAGCAAGCGCTCGAGGGCTTGATCGGTGCAGAGCCCAAGGACCCGGTCACAGTGCTAGGTATTTACGAGAAGTATCTCTCCGAGACGGTCCTGTCCGCAGATAGCCCACGTTTTTTTGGCTTTATCCCGGCTGCACCGACAAAAGCAGCCCTACTTTTTGACATGGTGGTGTCAGCCGCATCACTGCAAGGTTGCTCATGGCTAGAAGCTGCCGGTGCAGTGATGGCGGAAAACCAAGCCCTACGGACCATGGCAGATATTGCCGAAATGCCACAGGGTGCGGGCGGCACATTTGTCTCCGGCGGCAGCGCAGGAAATCTCTCTGCCCTCGTCGTCGCACGAGATACTGCGCGGGCTAAACGCGTAGTAAGCGGTCAACCGCTCTACCAACTTCAGGTTGTGGTCAGCGATCAGGCGCATTCCTCCATCAAGAATGCGTTAAATATTGTTGACATGGGCGCGATCGTTATTCCCACGACGCAGGGGCGCATGACTCGCGAAAACCTAGTGCAAGGTTTGGCACACCAAGATCTGTCCAATGTTGTTGCGATAGTTGCAACGGCGGGTACCACCAACGCGGGAATTATTGACCAACTTGATGCGGCCGCAGACACCGCCGAGAGTCACGACTGGTGGTTCCATGTTGACGGCGCTTACGGTGGTGCGGGAATGCTGGATCCGGGGAAGCGCCACCTGTACACCGGGATTGAACGAGTTGATTCCCTCGTAATGGACCCGCATAAATGGTGGTTCGCACCGTTCGACTCGGCGGCGTTGCTCTACAAAGACCCGCACTTGGCAAAGGGTGTACACACCCAAGACGCGTCTTATCTGAATGTGATCCATGCAAGTGACCTCACCGAGTTCAATCCCAGTGACTTGGCGTATCACCTCACCCGTCGGGCCCGAGGAATGGCGTTGTGGTTTTCCTTGGCGGTTAATGGACTTGATGCCTACCGCGATGCGGTTGTGGCGGGTAACGAAATGGCGAGATATGCAGCCGATCAAATTAAAGCCCACCCTGAGCTCGAACTGATCCGCGAACCTGATCTCTCCGTTGTGTTGTTGAGACGCAATGGCTGGAAGAGCGAGGATTACGACAAGTGGTCAACGGATCTGTTAGAGAGGCAGGTTGCCTTCGTCACTTCATCAACTTGGCAAGGGGAAACCGTCGGTCGTTTAGTCTTCTTGCACCCCGGAACAACGACAGCAATGGTTGATGACGTACTGGCTGCACTGAACTAGTTACTGCGCAGGTTCAGTTTTTCCAAGCCCTTCCACGATAGTGGAAGTAGGCCAGCGGCCAAAGCAATTTTGATTGCGTCCCCGATCAAGAATGGAACAACACCCAAACTCAATGCGGTTGCCCAACTTGAATCAATGGCGAACTTGAGCCAGGTGACACCGACTGCGTAAATGGCGAGGTTGCCAATCACCATCAAGGCGGCGGTTTGGATCGAGGTGGTTGAAGCTCCCCGTTCAGCAAGTCGGCCAACTATGAAAGCCGCGAGTATGAAGCCAAGAATGTAACCGAAACTTGCAGTGGAAAAACCGGAGCTGCCTTCGGAGAACCAGGGAACACCCACGACACCCATCAATGCGTATAGGCCCATGGACGCAACCCCGCGCAGGGATCCAAGGGCGGCCCCGGCGAGGAGTACAGCGAAAGTCTGCAGGGTCAGGGGCACCGGGGTGAAGGGCAGCGGGATCGCAACCTGGGCTGCGATTCCCACGAATACCGCGCCACTAAAAACGAGGGCGATCTGGGCCAATGCGGTGCGGGCTGCGTAATCAGCCAAAACCCGGGGGGCGGGGGATGCCAGTGCCATGTGGATTCAGTCCTTCTTTCACAAATGGATTCGAGCGAGGCGGGGGCCTTGTTCAGGGCCACACCTTACCCGTTCGTAGGGGGGATAGATTCATAACACCAAGGAAATAGTTGGCATTTTTGCCCCAATCCGGGTTAGAGTGTCAGTAGCAGGTTGATCTGCGTGTGAAATCGCTGGGGAAGGCGTCATTCACATACAGGAGGTCAACATGTCAGCAGTGAGTTACTCAAGGGTTGGATCCGCGTCCGAATCCGCGCAGAGCCGTGGAGTGATCTTTATCCACGCCTGCCCAAATGCAGTCGCCCCGCACCTTGAATGGGCCCTAGCAAAAGTGCTCGGCACCGAAGTCCCGATGGAGTGGGCGCCCCAACCGGTTGCTCCGGGGCAACTGCGAAGTCAAATTATTTGGTCGGGAAAACAAGGAATGGGTGCTCGAATAGCGAGTGCCCTTTTGGCTTTTCAGCACGCCAGGTACGAAGTAACCGAGGATCCCAGCAGCGGCCATGAAGGCGAGCGCTTTGCCGCAACCCCGGACCTGGGACTATTTAGGGCCACAATCGGTCCCCATGGAGACGTGATGGTCCATGAAGAGCGTCTGCGCAGCCTCATCGTCCAGTCAACTGCTACGGGAGAATCTGTCGCCGAAGATATTCGTCGACTCATCGGTCAGCCGTGGGATGAAGAACTGGAAGTTTTTCGGATGGCCCATGAAGACGCCAAGATTCGGGTGCTGCACCACGTTTCGTAATTGAAAAAGGTTACAGCGGAATATTGCCGTGGTTACCGCGGGCACCCGGAGTGTCCAGGAGTACCTCGGCAACAGCCCGCCTGGTGAGAGTCGGATCGACAACGCGGTCAACCACACCCATGTCCACAGCCCGCTTGATTCCCCCGGAGATCACTTCGTGCTCCGCAGCAAGTTCTAGCTCGACTTGCTCGCGACTGTCTTCGGGAACTTCAGCCAGGCGGCGGCGATGCAAAATACGGATCGCAGCCACTGAGCCCATGACCGCCACCTCGGCGTCTGGCCAGGCGAACACTTTGGTGGCGCCCAAGGAAGCCGAGTTCATGGCAACAAATGCCCCGCCGTAGGCCTTTCGG
>DEZY01000012.1:0-3213 GCA_002365735.1 Actinobacteria bacterium UBA3120 | reverse complement strand
CCCGTGGGGTCACGCATTCGGCAAAAGCGTGCAGAAGCTTGGCTCCGCGGCGGACAACGCCTTCCCATTCTTGCCCCAAGCCGGGGAGGTACCCGGGAACGTCAACGAGCACAACCAGGGGAACCCCAAAGGCGTCACACATGCGGACGAAGCGCGAGGCTTTTTCTGCGCTGGAGGAGTCGAGGCAGCCACCAAGGCGCAATGGGTTGTTGGCGACCACACCGATTGTTCGTCCGCCCAAGCGGCCAAGGCCAACAACAATATTTGGTGACCATTTGGCATGCAGTTCAACGAATGAGTCCAAGTCAACGAAGCCCTCAACAATTGGGTGCACGTCGTAGGCACGGCGGGAAGACTCAGGGAGAAGGGCGCCAAGATCGCGATCGGCGACGCTACTCAAATCCAGAGACCCTTGATGGCCGAGCAACTTGACGAGTCGGATCCCCTTTTCCATCGCTTCTTGCTCTGTGTCGGTCGTGATATGGACCACGCCACTGCGACGGCCGTGGGGTTCAGGCCCACCAAGGCGATCCATGTCCACATCTTCACCGGTGACCGAGCGAACTACTTCAGGTCCGGTAACAAAGATTCGGCCGGCAGGGCCAAGGACAACGATGTCGGTCAGCGCTGGGCCGTAAGCCGCTCCACCTGCTGCAGGCCCAAGAACAACGGAAATCTGGGGAACTTTGCCACTTGCCCGGGTCATCGAAAGAAAAACCCGCCCCACACCATCAAGACTGGCGACCCCTTCACGCAGTCGTGCACCACCGGAGTGCCATATGCCAACGATGGGGGAAGAGTCGGCGAGGGCGCGGTCATAGGCGGTAACGATTGCCCGGCAACCAACGGACCCCATCGCTCCACCTTGAACAGTGGGGTCGGTGCAGAAAGCAACGCAGTGAACTCCACCCGCGGTGCCTACGGCCGAGAGCACACCGCTGTCGTCAATCGGCGTGATTGCGGTGAATTCACCACCATCAAAAAAATTAGCGAGGCGCACCAGTGGTGAGCGGGGATCTAGTTCTGCTGGTGCTGCGGTCATGTCAGACACTCCTGAAGATTACGGCGACGTCGTGGCCACCAAAGCCGAATGAATTATTGATGGCAGCGATATCACCTTGTGGCAGATCGACGGGGCCATTGTTGCCAACATTGAGATTGATTTCGGGGTCAATATTGTCCAGATTCGCGGTCGGCGGGGCTTTTCGATCTCGAAGCGCAAGGATGCTGTAGATCGACTCAATTGCGCCTGCGCCACCGAGAAGGTGACCCGTCATGGATTTCGTGCCGGCAACATAAATATTGTCCGCCGCGCTCCCCAGTGCCCGTCTGATGGCGGTTGCCTCAGCAATATCGCCTTGCGGGGTTGAGGTGGCGTGGGCATTCACGTGCACAATGTCGGCTGGTGTGAGGTGCGCTTCCTCGAGTGCCTCGGTGATCGCTCGAGCAGCGCCAGTGCCTTCAGGGTCAGGCTGGGCAATATGGTGTCCGTCGCTGGTGAGACCGGCACCGGCGTAGCGTCCAAGGATTGTTGCGCCACGTGCAGTTGCATGTTCCTCAGATTCCAAAATGACGACTCCGGCGCCCTCGCCCATGACGAAACCGTCCCGGTCAATGTCGTAGGGGCGCGAGGAGGCTTGTGGGTCATCATTCCTGGTGGAGAGTGCCCGCATTTGCGCAAAGCCCGCCATGGTGACCGGGTGAATTGCGGCTTCGGTTCCTCCAGCAATCACGATGTCAGCCCGACCGGTCTGAATCATCCGGGCGGCATATGAGATGGCTTCGGCACCAGAGGAACAGGCGCTTACGGGTGTGTGAACTCCGGCGCGGGCACCGAATTCAAGACCAACAATTGCGGCGGGGCCGTTGGGCATAATCATGGTGACCATGTGGGGCGAGATTTTAGACGGGCCGCGTTCTAAGAGAGTGTCGTAGGCAGCCATAAGCGAAGTAATACCGCCGACCCCGGTGGCGATCACGGTGCCCAGTCGTTCAAGGTCTACGGTCGGCGAGCCGGCATCTGCCCACGCTTCCCGCGCGGCAATCAGGGCCGATTGCTGGGACCGATCCATCCGACGTGTTTCGTGTTTTTCCAAAACAGTACCTGGCTCAACCGCCAAAAGTCCAGCAATTTTTGCGGGCTGATCGGCAACCCATGGCTGATCAATCACGCTAATGCCTGGGCGTCCGGCGAGGATTGCTTCCCAGTTAGATTTGACGTCGCCACCCACCGGGGTGGTCATCCCCATGCCGGTCACTACAACTTCGCTGGACATGTACTCCTCCAAATGTGTGCGGTTTTTCGTGTGTGAGCGGGTGCCAGTCCCATCAAGCCCTCTCTCGTTAATGAGACTGGCCACACCACGTGCTTGATCCGAACTACTGACTTCTAAGAGCTGGTTTTAGGAGTTGGCTTCGATGTAGGTAACTGCGTCGCCGACGGTAACAAGATCTTTTGCAGCGGCGTCAGGGATCTTTACTCCCCACTTGTCCTCGGCTGCCATAACAACCTCAACCATCGAGAGTGAATCAACATCGAGGTCGTTAACAAATGACTTTTCCATCGTGATTTGCTCGACCGGAACACCGGCAACTTCGTTGACAATTACTGCCAGACCGCTTAATACTTCTTCTTGGCTCATTTGGTGCCTTTCATCTTGGTGTGTTGTTATCCCGCACTACTATTCTGCGGAAACTTAAGGGAGCGTAACAACCTGCGCGGCGTGGACCAGACCTGAGCCAAACCCAATGAGTAGCGCGGTGTCACCTGGTTTGGCTTCACCACTTTGCAGCATTGCATCCATGGCGAGGGGGATCGAGGCGGCGGAAGTATTACCCGATGTCACGATGTCGCGGGCAATCTTAACTCTCTCGGGCAGGTCCAGGGCCCGGACCAGGGCGTCGGTGATTCGGTTATTCGCCTGGTGGGGGATGAACACGTCAAGGTCGGCTGCGGTGATGCCGGCAATGTCGAGTGCTTCCTTGGTCGTTTTTGGCATTTCTCCCACGGCCCAGCGAAAAACTTGCTGACCGGCCATTACGGCGGTGGGGTAGTCCGGGTAGATGCCGTTACGAAAATCATTTAATGATGCGGTCATAGTGATGGCATCTTTTTGGCTGCCGTCGCCTCCCCACACGATCGGGCCAATTCCTGGGGTATCGGCGGGGCCAATCACGACGGCGCCGGCACCGTCAGCAAAAATAAATGAGGTT
>DEZY01000015.1 GCA_002365735.1 Actinobacteria bacterium UBA3120 | reverse complement strand
GCTTTCAGCAATTTGTCAGCGATCGAGGACACCAAATCGCCTCCATCGAGGAACACCAGAGTTTCCCTCGGATTGACCAAAGATTCCCACTCAATTCCAGCATCCTGCGCATTAAGAATCCGCACTTCATTTGATTTTCCGCCGGTCAAATTAAAGCCTGCAAAGGCCGGAATTCCCGTAATCTCACTGACACCTGGAACCAATTCAAAACTTGCATGGGAACGTCGAAGGACTGAAATTTCCGGAATCAAGCGGCCTGAAACAATCGGGTCACCTATCACCAGCCTGACAACATGCTCGCATTCACGCGCCAATTCCAAAACCAACTTGGCGGCCTCTGCCGGTTCCAGCTCGACTTCGTCCTCACCCATGGTGCTGACGACTTTTTCTTGGTCAACATAGGCCAATGCAATCTGCATCGCCTGGGAATCGGCGACAATTTTGTCAGCACTGCCCAATAGTCGAACGGCGCGCATTGTTAACAATTCTGGGTCTCCCGGTCCAGCTGCGATAAACGTTATCGATCCCAGGGCTGACTTCTTACGGGGAGGAGTGGGCACAACTTCTACACCTTCAATTACTCCCTGTATCGCTGTGGATTTCTTTGCGGCTGCAGCCTTCTTTGCTACCGGCTTCTTTTCTGTGGTCACTTCAGTTGCCTCTTTAGGTGATTTAGTGTTCTTTGTGTGTGTTGTGCTGGACCGTGAATCATTTGTCTTGGAAATTGGGCTCATGCGATCTCCGCACGATTTTCTTCTGCAGAATTCTGACTGGGATCAGATTTTTGGTCGTGAAATGCCAGAATTTGAAGTTCCACCGCAAGGTCAACTTTGCGAACCTCAACGTGTTCTGGAACGCTCAGCACAACTGGTGCGAAGTTAAGAATACTGGCGAGCCCGGCCGCGATCATCTGGTTGGCGATCTCTTGAGCGCAGTCACCCGGGGTTGTAATCACGCCAATACTTGCATCGCTCTGCGAAACGACGGCGGCCAAATCGCTTGCGGGCATCACTGTGAAAGACTCTTGCCCGCACACCAGCGTGGTTCCAACAAGTTCGTGATCCCGATCAAATATTCCAACGATATGAAAACCCCGCGCGCCAAAAGCACGATAGGAAGCTAATGCACGTCCGAGATTCCCCATGCCGACGATCACAATGCCACGGGACTTGGTAACACCGAGTTCCCGAGCGATTTGAAAAGTAAGATACGAGACGTTATACCCGACACCGCGGGTACCAAATGATCCCAAGTGCGAGAGATCTTTACGTAACTTCGCCGAGCTCACACCGCACGCCGCTGAGAGTTCTTCGCTGGCAATAGTGGTGACGCCTTGCGAGCCGAACGTGGCCAAAACGCGGTGGTAAACGGGCAGCCGAGCAATGGTTGCAGCGGGAATGCCACCTGGTTTACGGCTGGGAAGGGTCACTATTTTTACCTCGGGTCAACGAACACGTAATAGCCATGTTCACTTCTGATTGCGGCCTTGTGAAGCGAGCCAGTACCTCGAACTCTGCTTCAGGCCGGAACTCTATTCACTTGCATAGATAGATATCAAATATTACCGGACATAAGCGTCCGATAATCGAACTATACTTCCGTGAGCTTTGAGAACAAGCGTTCTCGGTTCACCCGCCAAAAGTCAAATGGCTCTGAGTCAACCAGAATCACCGGGATTTTCTCCCAGTACAGGTCCGCCAATTCAGGGTCATCGAGAATAGAAAGGACCTCAAAACTTTGTCCGACTTCTGCACACACTTGCATGACAACCCCAATAGCTTGTTCACACAGGTGACAATCAGGTTTTCCAATAATGGTTACCCGTGGTCGATCACTCAAGATTACTCAATCGTTTGCCCATAAACCTCACGAAGGCGACCCTTCGCAATTTTCCCGGTCGCTGATCGGGGCAAGGTATGCACGAATCGAATCTGGGTGGGGCATTTAAATCGAGCCAGCGATTTTGCGACTTCCGATGTAATTGCATCCTGGGTAGTGTCAGATCCCGGAGCCAACACGATTAATGCGCTGACTGCTTCACCTGTTTCCGTATCTGGTCGACCGAGCACCGCCGCTTCAGCAACATCGGGTAGTGACTCGAGTGCCACTTCGACTTCACGCGGAAAAACGTTAAAGCCGTTGACAATAATTAACTCCCGGCGACGATCGACGAGATGCAATGCACCATCTTCGTCTTGATACCCAATGTCCCCTGTGCCAAACCAGCCCAGTGAGTCCGGGCCATCTTCTCGATTCGGCCAATACCCTAGGAAAACTCCAGGCCCCTTAACCCAAATTTCACCTGGGTCGCCCACCTCGGCGTCTTCGCCACCGTCGGAGACGATTCGAATGCTGGTGCCCGGAATTGGGAGTCCGACGCAACCAGCACGTGCCCTAGAGTCAACCACCGTTGAAGTAATGACCGGCGAAGTTTCGGTCATGCCGTAGCCTTCAAAAATCCGCATTCCGGTGAGTTCTTCGAAGCGATTAAAAACATCAACGGGCAGTGATGCGCCGCCACTGGAAAGCAGTCGGATCGGCCGCATTGCACTGG
>DEZY01000014.1 GCA_002365735.1 Actinobacteria bacterium UBA3120 | reverse complement strand
AGCGCAGTTTGCTGAACCAGCTCAACTATGCGGTCTTGATTTAATCCGGGCACAGACACCACGATGGCTGCACCGTCACCGGAGCCTTGGGTAGTCACTTCCGCCTCGGCGACACCGAGGCCGTTCACTCGGGCGCGCAGAATCTCAACGGTCTGAGCAAGTTGCTCATCGGTAATCTCAGCGCCCTCCTTGACCGCTTCCGGGACTAGAATTACCTGCGTTCCACCTTGCAGATCCAATCCCAAGCGAATCGAGTTACTCGTTCCCGGGAAGAGGGCCCAGACACTGAACCCAACCAGAATGACGGCGAGAAGTGTAAGCAGGCGCCAAGGGCGCGATTTCGCTGGTGTTGCCACGGAACTCCTTTATCGGTGCACCCAAATACGGTGCGCTAATACCTCAATCTGGTGTCAGGATCACTCCCGCACGGGATGCGAAATCTACTCTGCGTCATCCATGGGAGGTAAAGTCGGGTGGATAACTTTCGAAATCGCCGCCGGAAGAATCCTAATTACCGTGCCCGGGGCGATCTCAAGGCTGAGCTCTTCCTCACTTACCGCATTAACTGTCCCAAAAATACCCGCGGTCGTCATAACCTCAGAACCCGGAGCAACAGCACTCACCATATCTGCATGCTTCTTTTGACGGTTTCTTTGAGGTCGGATCAGCAGGAAGTAAAACGCAACCCCCAGCAAAAGGATCGGGGCAAGGCTCAAGATGTCCATGGATCTCCTACAAGTCGTGGTCGGCGCTCTGAATTAGGTCACAAGGACCGAGATAGTTGTAGAAGGCTACCCGCACCCCCCTCTCGACACCTTTACAGGGGCAAATCAAAACTTTCCTGACCCGCAGGGTCCGTGGGCGCTCCAGGCACCCCTAAATGCTTCCAGGCTGCCGCCGTCGCAACCCGTCCGCGGGGCGTTCGAGCCAGCATGCCCAGCCGGACCAGGAATGGCTCGCTCACCGATTCAATGGTTTCGGGTTCTTCTGCCACGGAAACCGCAAGGGTCGACAATCCCACAGGGCCTCCACCGAAACGATTGATCAGTACGTCCAGCAGTGCCCGGTCAATCCGGTCTAACCCCAAGGAATCAACTTCATAGAGCTCTAGCGCACTGCGCGCCGCTTCTAGATCGACCACTCCGCTGCCATGTACCTGAGCCCAATCACGGACCCTGCGCAGAAGTCGATTAGCGATTCGGGGAGTTCCTCGACACCGGCCCGCAAGCTCTGCACCACCTTCTGGCGTGAGTTCAACCCCCAACAATGTGGCGCTTCGATCAATAATTGTGGCCAAATCTGAACTTTCATAAAAATCAAGGTGCGCCGTAAAACCGAATCGATCCCGCAGCGGCGATGGAAGCATTCCCGCTCGTGTCGTTGCCCCCACCAGAGTAAAGGGCGCAATATCAATCGGGATCGCTGTCGCCCCTGGACCCTTCCCCACCATGACGTCCACGCGGAAATCTTCCATGGCCAGATACAGCATTTCCTCGGCCGCCCGCGCAGTTCGGTGAATTTCGTCGAGGAACAGGACTTCACCCGGCTGCAAACTAGACAGCACAGCCGCGACGTCACCGGCATGCTGCAACGCTGGACCCGAAGTCAATCGCACCGGCGCACCAAGCTCAGTGGCAATAATTGTCGCCAAAGTTGTCTTGCCTAGTCCCGGTGGCCCGCTCAGCAGAACGTGATCGCACACTCCCCCACGTCGATTGGCGGCTTCCAGCACGAGCCCCAACTGCGATTTAACCCGGTCCTGGCCAATAAATTCACCTAATGTGGTGGGACGCAGTGCTCCCTCAACATCAAAGTCATCCTTGCCCGACTCGGCAAAAACCAGTGGTTCGCTCATGAGCGGTCCAATGATCGAAGGGTTGCCTTAAGTAGGTCACCCACATCAGGATCGCTCACAGCGATCAACTCAGGAGAGCTCTGTGCAACTGAATCCATGGCCGCTTCCGCCTCTCGGCTTGTCCACCCAAGGGATGCCAGTCCAGCCCCAACAGAAACCCGCCAACCTTGACCGCGCTTGTTGTGCGAACTCGAGATACTCCCGGCACTTGTTGCCCTGACTTTGTCTTTGAGTTCGAGGACCATCCGAGATGCACCCTTTTTACCTATCCCTGAGACTGACGTCAAAACGTCCAGATCCTCTGAACTAATGGCGTGGGCAAAGTTGTCGGGCGAAAGGGCTGCCACCACCCCAAGAGCGATGCGTGGACCAATTCCCGAAACGGTTTGCACCAGATCAAACATCTCACATTGCGCTTCCTCCGCAAAACCATAAAGGGTCCAGGAGTCTTCGCGCACGATTAGTGCGGTATGTAAAAAAACGGGATCCCCCACACGCATACCAACGGCGCTTGCGGCAGGACACAACACCTTTACGCCTTGATCACCGGTGTCCACCACGACAAAATCAGGGCCGGTCTTCCACACTTCACCGCGGATAAATGCGATCACTTCGACATCGCCTTTTTGGCCGCCTCGTATTTCGCTGCCACACTCCCTCGCCACGCTTGAGTGATGGCGATCGCCAGCGCATCGGCAGCGTCGGCCGGTTTAGGCACCGCTTTCAGTTGGGCAATTTTCGTGACCATCAGTGTCACCTGCTTCTTATCGGCACGACCGTTTCCGGTGACCGCGGCCTTCACCTCGGTCGGAGTGTGCATCCCGACGCGAATCCCCCGCTGCCCCGCTAGCAATAACCCGACGCCGGCCGCTTGTGCCGTCGACATTGCCGAACGAACGTTCTGTTGGCTAAAAACCCGCTCAATAGCAATAACTT
>DEZY01000048.1 GCA_002365735.1 Actinobacteria bacterium UBA3120 | reverse complement strand
GCCCGCAAACTGCGACCAATGAGTCGAGAGATTTCCTGGGTGCGACCGGACTGCTTTCCCTTGACGGACTCGCGCTGATTACGGGTATTGGTGGCCCGCGGCAGCATGCTGTACTCGGCGGTGACCCAGCCCGTTCCTTCACCTTTGAGCCAACGTGGGACTCCGGAAGTAAATGACGCGGTACACAGAACCTTGGTGCGACCAAACGTCACCAGAGTCGAACCTTCAGCATGCTCGGACCAGCCTCGCTCAAAAGTTACTGCTCGAAGTTGATCTGCTGTTCTACCATCGGTTCTTGTCATGAGACCAAGGTTAATGGTCGCGCTGCGCATTCACACTAATGGTGTCAACCGATGCGACTTCCGGACCGAGAAATCTGCGGCCAAACTCCTCAAAATGTTGTGGGTTACCGGTTACTTGGAATTGGTAGATGGGCGGTGGGCCATCAACGGGTACAAGTGACTGATTCTCCTGCAACACCCGATAGAGGTCTTTAGCCGTTTCCTCGGCGCTGCTCACTAGGGTGACGTTCTCACCGAGGACATAGGAAATTGGGCCAACGAGAAGTGGGTAATGCGTGCAACCGAGCACCACGGTGTCAACATCGGAGTCACGGATTACGTCGAGATATTCATGGGCCACTTTGAGCGCTTCATCACCGGTTGTCACACCCGCTTCAACCAGTTCCACGAATCGCGGACAGGCAACGCTTGTTAGTGTGACATTTGTTGCCGCTTCGAAAGCATCGTCATAGGCCTTTGAGTTGATGGTTGTGCGGGTACCAATCACGGCAACACTGCCATTACGTGTTGCTGCTGCAGCCCTTCTCGCCGCCGGGTGAATTACTTCAACAACCGGGACCGAGTAACGCTCGCGGGCATCTCGCAACATCGCGGCGCTCGCTGTATTNNCCATTAAGCTCACCGCGCAGTTCGTTGCACGCAATGGTCGTTCCTTTCTGCAGCAGCTGACGGGGCGCTAGCTGTATTACAAGCGATTACCAAAGCCTTGACACCCGAATCCACGAGTTGATCTAGGAGCTCCAAAGCGTAGGAGCGTACTTCAGCAATTGGTCTAGGTCCGTAGGGTCCGCGCGCCGTGTCACCCACGTACCGGATTGATTCGTGTGGCAACTGGTCAATAAGTGCTCGCGCCACGGTCAATCCGCCAAAACCCGAGTCGAATACGCCGATTGGTTGATCCATAGTGATCCCAGCCTACAAACAAAATGTCAAGGGAATCAGGGCCCACCTCCTGTAATGTGTGAATGTTGCCTCACCAGGGCGAGCCATCACAACATGAAGGAGTACCCATGTCACACGCTGGAACGGTGCGTCGGCCATTCGGGGTCACGTTGGTGGCAGTGCTGATCGGTTTTGGCGCCCTGTTAAACATCGCCTTCGGTATCTTGATGATCTTTGCGATCTTTGGCACCAATCCCACTCTTACCGACCCATTGGGTAACGACCACGTGATCAGTGGGGGTTGGCTGCTTGTCAACGGAATTATCACCTTGATCTTAGGCCTGATGTACCTGTGGCTGATCAAGATGACCATGATCGGATCAGCGACAGCTCAAGTCATTATTCAGATGCTCGCTGTGATAAATATCGTGTTTGCAATTTTCAACCTGCCATTCGGTTGGTGGACAATTTTCGTCAACATTCTTATTTTGCTCATGGTCAGTACCGCTAGGGCAACGATGTGGTTTAGACAAACCGACTAATTCTATTTGAGACGGGGACCGGTCAGTACTCACTACCGACTTGGTCGCCGTTTTGCTTTCACTCTTCCCCGAAGTAACCGATTGAAATCAAAGTTTCCTGCATCCAAGTAAGCCAGTTGTACAGTTCATATAGTTGATAGAGCGGATCTGACTCTGATCGTTCTTCATTCCATGATTCTTGATCGATCTCAAGTCGGGTACCCAGCGCCAACCGCAGGCTATTGAGAAAACCCACCCACTGTTGCCATTGATCGGGGTTGAGCGTGAGCTCCGTTCGCCCTTCCAAGTCGGCCAGTACCCGCTTCGCCCTAGTCACACTCGTTTCCCTCAACGAACGTTCGGTGAATCTTCTGAACTCCATCGAAGCATCTGGGTCATCGGGATACGCATCAGGAAAAAGTCTGCTCGAGATCGGGTCTGTCGGCTTCGCTGCTTGTGAATCAATCCCGATCAGCGCTGCCAGCGGGTCTTCATTTTCGACCACTTCGCTATTTGGCGAAGTAATGTCAAGTAACTGGTTGGCGAGGTCGCCCAGAATCTTTACTTCAAATGGTTCAATCTGAATCACAATCTGTTCGCCATCGGGTCTAATTTCCATGTGCCGATAATCCTTAGCCGTTTAGTCTTTAGACAGAGTGGCCCAGAGGCCATAGGTGTGCATTGCCGCAACATCTTGCTCCATGGCTTCTCGGCTGCCAGTTGAGACAGTTGCCTTGCCTTCGGTGTGCACTAGCAGCATGAGGTAGTCGGCCTTTTCCTTACTGAATGTGAAGTACTCCATAAACACATAGGTGACGTATTTCATCAGGTTGATGGGGTCATCCCACACTGTCGTGGACCAGGGACGGTCCAGCTCGCTATCCAGCCCAAGTTCGGGGATAGTTTCCAATGGGGTCGTGGTCAGGGTCACGGGCATCGGCATCGGCATCGGCATCGGCACGGTGACATTGTGACATGGACCGGGTTGGTCAACTAGACTTGCAATATGTTTCCCGAGTTTATCGTGCCGCCGGCCGAGCCGGGCTTGCCCGAACCAGCGATTCTGGCTCGAATTCGAGAGTCCGTGATCGGTGACAACCAATTGATGCGGGGGCCATTTGGGCCCCGGCGGGTCACCTACGCGGACTACAC